>JAFGQG010000056.1 GCA_016935765.1 bacterium | reverse complement strand
TAGTATGGTGGTTCGAGTTCAATAATAAAATGTCCTGAATCGGGTGGGAGATAAATTCCAGTTATCACTTCAACAATAGGTAAAGGAACTCCCGATATTTCAACGCTATATGTTGATTCATATATATGGAATAGAAGGCTATCAATAGCTCTGATATGGTAAGGCCCATCCCACTCGAATAAATACGGTATATCAGTTGTGTCTGGTATTAATATCCCAATGGAGGAATGTTCGCCGGTAGCAAATCCTGACAATATTATTGGTGGCTTGGGTGCGATAGGATCCCCGAACGCTAGCGCAGTAAATAATAACAAAGCCAAAACGACCAATATCTTCTTCATACCAACCCCCTTGTTTTAAAACTATGTTTTTTACTTCTTTCCTAATATTAAAAATAGTAAATAATGTCGCCAAAGTCAACACATTTCCAGACTATTTAGATAAAACTAAATAGACTCCTCCAGCAAGCCATCTTTTTTTATCATTTCGAATCTGCCTTAACGTGGGTGAGAAATCTAACCAGACACGAAGTTTGGTTTTGGGAGTTTGAAACAAACTCCGCGATAAAGGTGATTATTTACCGATGCTTATGTGTCATTAATGACATAGATTTCTCGACAAGATAGAACTAGCGCTTTTTAATAATCCTTGTCAGGAGAATCATGAAAATATACTAAATAACCTTTAAAAGTCTCGAAATGACAACTCAGGGGATTTGTGTTTTTGTAATGCTAATTGATAACTGATAATTGCTATTGTTGCCCTATTTCACGTATAATATTATAAATATTCCGTTCCTAACGGAACTCTTTTATTGAGGGTGATTCCGTATGCTATAAATATTGCGTTCCATACTTCGATTTTGTATATCGCTCGTTGTTATTGCGTAGTAGAGCTACGTATGGCATGCCTAACGGGACTCTCGCCATTTTTATTCGATTCGGCCTTGGATTTTATAGGTGGTATTCTCATTATTAATTGCGTGGGCAGCGCAGGCTGAAGCCCTGCGGCTACGGGGAGGTTTTATTTCCCCCCATTGCTAATTGTTAATTGTGAATTGATAATTGACTATTTCCCCCTACCCCCGTGATGCGTAGAATTTTCAAGTTCTTTAAATCTAATTATTTTCTCTGTGTCTCCGTGACTCTGTGGTTAATTATTTTTTATATTACCACTTCTCCCAAATCTTCGATTGGTCTTGGGATCACCACCTTCTGCACGAGAAGCCCTTCATCCTGCGGATATTTTATCCCTGCCTGGATGGCGCTCTCCACGGCATGCACTCCCCCCGTGAACGTCACGAACGACTTACCTCCCATTCCCACAGCGAGCCTGACCTCGATGAGTTTCACCTTACCAGCTTTAGCAGCAGCGTCCGCAGCGATAATAGATGACGCCGCAGTGAAAGTCTCGATAACTCCCAGCGCTTCTAGCTGGCTTACCTCGGTCGTGGCAGTAAGCGCGGGTATCACGTCAGGGTGCAAGTTCGGAATGACCAGCTTATCCAGTACACTATTCTCCCCCACCCTTTCCCCTGCAAGTATAGAAGCCTTGACAGCTCCGACTTTTCCTGCTATTAATACGAGAAACTTGCCCGGGCACACTACCTTCCCGAATAGGAGAGTTACCTCCGCCTCCTTCAGCATGGCATCAGTAGTTTCAATGCCCTTCGCTATGCTGTTCAGTTCTAATAACCCGATTGTCGGAATCATCTTTAGCCTCCTGAAATTATGAAAGAAATCAAAAACAAGGGTATAGAGTACGTAAATAAGAATATTAATTTAACTTATCAATAATATTGTAATATGTCAAGACATATTTTAGTGATTCATTCATTTATTCAATATTTCGTATTCTGTTATTGAATCATCCAAATCTCACCCGGGTTAAAACCCTATTCTGAGGGTGCCGTTATACCCCCGGATGAATCCGGGGGCTATTCATATCAAGGTACAAAACCCGTTAAAACGGGTTAAAATGCCAGCCTCCTTCAATATATACCCTATGCCTCTTACTATTCGCATTAGTCCCTCCGAGAAAACCCGCTAAAACGGGTTCTCCCTCAATAACTTCTTAATCTCCTACGTCTCCCTCTCCAGCTTCCAATTCATCCAAATCCTCGACACTATCGATAATCTCCCTAGCCCTCTTTTCGTCCTTCTCCAGAACATCCAGAAAAAACACCCCCATTTCCGATTGATACACTGATGTCAGGGGATCTTTCTTCTTAAGTACCACCTCGATACCCTCGTTCTCGAGTACTTCTTTAAGCATCATTGCGAGAGAGTAGCGTTCTACTGTAATAATCTTTACCATAATCCTTATTTTGCAATAGTTATAGCATTTTTGTCAATACTTTTTACCGTTCCATCTATCGAAGAATGCAGGTTTGCTCCTAATTCTCCAGCCGGGTATTCCGCTATAAGCTGACCTGCCTTCACTTCATCTCCCACTTCAACTACCGGTACCGATGGAGTCCCGCTATGCTGCAGTAATTTCAGTACCACCTTTTCCGGAGATATGTATTGATGGATACTTTTTATATCAAAATTATCATACTCTGTCAACCTTAATCTCGTCTTGATCCTGTCACCCGGAACGTACCGCCACGCCTTCTCTGCCCTCGGTTCTGTCGTTCCTTCCTGTCCTTCCCACTTTACTCCGTTATTCTGCAGTATCTCCTTTAGATGCTTGTTTATCGTCCTGGGAGACAAGCCCATCGGGCACGCGTATAACTCACAAACGCCGCATTCCGAGCAGATAAGCGCGGAACTGAGTATTGCCAATTCGCTGTAAGAGCTGTGCGATACAGACCGCATTATCTTATGGGGCTCGAGTGGATGCCCAAGAAGGTAGCGCGAACATAATTCAGTACAGAACGTACATTGTGTGCACGCGGAGGCAGCGATACGCAGATTTTGCTCTATGGAAAGCAGGCGCAGCTTCATCATCGGGTGCTCCTTCTCCGCCACGATTATACCCGCTGTCGTTTTCTTTACCACTTCACTGTCATCAACATACTCCCCCATCATTGGTCCGCCTTCTATAATTGCGGGATCACCGATCCTTATCCCCGCATGATCGAGCAATTCCCTGAATCCAGTACCGATAGCGACCCTGTATATTCCAGGTTTATCAACTTCTCCGTTAATTGTCAAGTATTTTTGCGTAACCGGCTTACCATCCAGCGCACAACCTATGTTATAAAGCGTCTCCACATTGCTTACCACACAGCCAAGGTCAAGTGGTAAACCGCCAGGAGGTATCGACTTACCCGTAACCTGGTACACAATTTCAAATTCATCACCCGCGGGATAATAATCGCCAAGAAGAGTTAACTCCAACCGTGGATTCTTCTCTATATATGGCTTTAAAACCGCTAATACATTATTGTACTTCTCTTTGGTCGCGAAATAGACTGTGACCCCAGGGAAATCTTCGAGTAACCGGTCAAGCGCATTGAATATTCTATCAGCGTTTGTTTCAATAAGGTAGAGGTCTTTTTCGAGAAGGGGTTCGCATTCCGCAGCGTTAATGACTAGCTTGTCAAAGACAGCCTTATATTTGATATGTGTGGGGAATCCAGCGCCACCAGCACCTACGATACCAGCGTCCTTTATTATTTTTAGTATATCCATCTATCCTGCTCAAACTCTATTAAATCCAATATTAACCGTTAAAAAATTTTCCAACCAGTTTCGGTTTTAGTGATCGTTCACAATTTACACCTGATCTCCAAATATGTCAATATTCAATATTAATAAACCATTAAATTTTTAAGCCAGAAACGCACCGAAACACAATGAAAGGTTATCTTTATCTAAAAAGGAGGTGTTCAACAATAACGTTAGCCACTATTTTTCTATATTATTGATTTTTCATATACATTTTAAAACTTGACATAATTAGTATGATATTTTAATTTATGTTTCTATTATGTAAACCTTATTATATACTAATCTGGTTTTACTAAAAAAAAGGCGGAAGGTAATAAATATGAGAGCAGTTCTTAAGATAACGGGGGGTAAAATAAAGGGAAGAGTTTTTCAATTCGATATCGCCCAGAAAATGCTGTTAGGGAGCGGACCGGAAGTTGACGTGCAAATACTAGACGATTCGCTATCCAAGAAACATTGCCAGTTTGACTGGAATGGCAAAAAGCTGACTATCACCGATCTAAATAGTAAATCGGGTACGTTTGTCAACGGTAAAAAGGTAAAGGAGGCGGAACTGCAATCCGGAAGTGAGATCCAGATTGGGCAGAACACTATGAAGGTTGAAATTGCTCACATGCCCATTCGGACCATAAGATTTTTTTCAAAGGATAACGATGTTCCTGTCGAGGAGCTTTACATAAAAAAGTACACAGATGAGGATGCTCTAGGGATAAACGACCTTCCCCAGGTGTATAGTGAATACCAGAAAACGCTTGAAGACTTTAATGTTTTGTTTAAATATGGAAACGAAATTAACTCTGAAACCGAGCTGCACGCGCTTTTAAAAAAGGTCGTAAGCATAATTTATGATATTGTGAAACCCGAATGTGTTGCTTTTCTGATAAGATCTGAGAACAAAAATTTAAAACCGATGTTCGTAAAAGTAAACAGAACCCTGCTATCTGAAGGCGAACTTTGCATATCGAGGAATATGATCAATCAAGCCTACACAAAGAGGGTATCGGTCATTTTCCCGGACCATATAAGCGGCACTGAAACAAAGAATAAAAAAGGTTTCAAGCTTGATGGCATAAGTTCAGCAATATGTGTCCCTGTCGAATCTCGAAACAAACTGGTGGGGCTGATCTACATTGACACCACGCAAGAGAGCTTCTCGGAACGCGATTTCAAGATCCTTTCGGCATTTGGAAAGCAAGTTGGTGTAGCGGTGGACAAAGAGCAAACCTGCGAACGCTCTGAGAACATATCCTTCGAAACAATAAAAACACTCATTGCTACTTTTGAAGCCAGCGACAAGTACATAAGGGGACATTCGGAAAGGGTAGCAGTTTACAGTGTGAAAATCGGTGAGCAACTTGGATTATCGGAGGATGAAATATTTAATTTGAGAATTGCCAGTATGCTGCATGATTTTGGGAAGATTGGGGTTCCTGACTATATTTTATACAAACCCGGAAGCCTGAACGAGCAGGAATTCGCCAAGATAAAGATACACTCGGTCCGTGGCGCTGATATCGTTGAAAATGTTGGAATATCGAACGAGATCGCTGTAGCTATCAGGCATCATCACGAGAATTGGAACGGCACCGGTTACCCGGATGGTCTAAAAGGCGATAAGATACCCCTCATGTCGCGCATCATCGGAGTGGCTAATGCATTCGAAGCAATGACCTCAGACAGGTCATACAGGGACAGGTTCACCGAGAGCGAGGCTATCAGCGAACTCGAAAAGTGGTCGGGCAAACAATTCGATCCCGCGGTGGTCACTGCGTTTATCAAGGCATACAAGAAGGGGGAAATCAAGTGGTTCGACTCAGTCATCTGGAGATACGGGGAACGGAAAAAAGCCCGATAAGCTTGATAGTAAAAGCCTCTCAAGAAAGTTTCACAGGGGATATTTCGAATATCGTTCTGACTATTTACATTTCAGATTTGTTCGATTGATATAACAGTTTTCGTTTTTTAGTATATGGGTGCTTGGTTTAATCACTGATACCAAAAGAATCCCTTCGAACCCAAAAAAACTGGCTGTCATCTTGACTGATATTATTATGTATGCTTGATCTACAACAGAAAACTTATACTGATTTTATTGTATGCAGTGTTCTATTACCAGGAAAGATCTTACTCCAAACCGAAAACATGTGCTTATCAATTGCTGGTGTCGGAATAAGATTCTTCAACCATTCATACTCAATAGTACAATTTACAAAGAGTGAGAAAATCGAAAAGAGGGCTTATTTTTCAGACGTGTTTCTGAATGACAGTCCCTTTTTTTCTTTTTGGTGCTAATGTTAGTTACTGTTACCAAATCTATTCCCTTCGCCAAAAAAAATTACTTCACCAGCCGGATTAATCTCTTCAAATTCACCTTATCAAACTCATAATCCTCCCCCTTCGGGGTCTCCAGGATCTTCGGTACATTCTCAAACCGCTTATCGTTCATAATGAATCCGAAGGCGTTCAAACCGATTTCCCCTTCTCCAATGTGCTGATGCCTGTCCTTTCCCGAACCCAGCGGATGTTTCGAATCATTCATGTGGATAACCACTATCTTTTCCACCCCTATCAAATCTTCAAAATCCTCGAAAGTTCCATCGTAGGCTTCCTGCGTCGTGATATCATACCCGGCGTTGAACGTATGACAAGTGTCGTAGCAAACACGAAGCTTATGGGAATTCTTCGAGATGCTTATAATTTCAGCAAGCTGCTCGAATGAATATCCCAGGTTCGTGCCCTGCCCTGATGTGGTTTCGAGTGCTAGGCATACTCCAGAATTTCCATTCGCGTACAGCGTGTCTATCCCCTTCGCGATCCTTCTGATGCCTTTTTCTTCACCTGACCCCGTATGCGACCCAGGGTGCATCACCAGGTACGGTATCCCCAGGAGATCGCACCTTGACATTTCGACCATCATCGCATCCAGCGACTTTCGGTAGAGAGCCTCCTTTGGCGAAGCGAGGTTTATGAGGTAGGAATTGTGAGCAATGATTCTCAGCCCGGATTGGCGGCGTTTGCGGGTAAACAAATCGATGTCTTTATCAGTCAACGGTTTAGCATGCCACTGGCTCGCGTTTTTCGTAAAAACCTGTATGGCGGTGCAGCCTAGCGCTAAACCCCTGTCTATCGCTTTATAAATCCCCCCTGCTATTGACATGTGCGCGCCAACAAGAATCATTTTATGTACGATTCCTTCCAAATAATTGTTTTACATCTTCTTTCAATAGGCATAAGGTCTGTCGAGAATGGATAGCAAATATTAATGTGTCGAATGGCTGTGTGTTTTTTTTACCGTGATTATCAGTTGCATCCGCGTATTCCGCGTTCTATGTCTTTTTTTATCCTTCTAAATCTCTTTTTTTGTGTTTCATAAATTGTAGTCCACTATTCTAATTAATCAAGGATTTTTACAATCCCGACAGATTTTTTTTGACTATTATCATAACTGCTCTTATATTCAAAGAAACTAGTTTTTTTTCAGTTGAATAACGACCATGAAAGTATTCCAGACCATATTATTCCTGCTTTTAATTGTATCTACATGCGCCGCAGAATTCATCATCGATGAGAAAGACAGCTTGATCGAATTGGAAAGCACAAGGTTTAAACCAAATCCAACAGCCTCCCTCATTTTAAGCCTGGCGGTCCCCGGCGGTGGACAAATATACAACCGCAAATATGTAAAGGGAGCCTGCCTCATACTTATCGAGAGTTACCTCATCTACGCCATCTACGACAACCAGACCATTGCTTCAGACCTGCTGGACCTGAGGGATGAACTCGATCCCGAATCATTTGAGTACGCATATTACAAAGGTAAATTCGAAAAACATATCGACGCAAGGAACGATAACATCTGGCTGTATATCGGCGTTAAACTCTTCTCCGTTGTCGATGCTTTTGTCGATGCCCACTTATACACCTTCGATGAAGAAATGAACGAGAAATTCACGCTTGATCTAACCTGGAAACACCAAACACCATATCTTGTTCTTCAAATACCGTTTAATTGAGATTTATAGATTGCGCGCAACTCGTTCATGAACTTCGTGCAAGTTGCGCTCTGATAATCCGGGTATGTCCATTCCAAAGGCTGCCAGGTATTATCAATATAGCGAAAATCCACCTGGCCATAAATGCCTTCCCTCAAGTATATTCTGTGAGAATAGTTCTTCGCGCTTGCAAGGATAATTTTGGAGAGACATAGGTAACCCGGGTCTATGTTGACGGATCGATTCCCTTCGTTATCCATGAATCTATTCTCAATATTATTAGTCTCCAATTTGATTTCTACTAAATCGTCTGGTTCAATTAGCTTATCAAACGCTATCCACATTCTCCTGAGCGGCTCCCCCATTTCCCTGCTGTAGTAGTCCGTGAATACGAAATCGATAATGGGGCTTTTCAGGCAAAGCCCACCAAACGCTTCTATAAGGTCATGAATGATAACTTCAGGGTAGCTGTCATTGTCTTTGAATATTATCCCGCAAAATAACTTGACAGGTTGTGAAATTACTGGTACACTCATTTATTCCTTGAACCCTTGCAATCCTTTATACATAAACCACAAATATGGTGCCCGATTTTGTATAATTTCCTGAACTCTTCCAATTGGGTGAAGCACTTCTCATGGTCGTAATAAGGCGGTTTTTTCGATAAGGCACCCGCAGGACAGTTCCTGACACATATATTGCAATCACCGCAATCCATCTTACTCGGTTTATCCAGCGCGAGTGGCAGGTCTGTGAGAATAGATGTCAGTCGCTGGTATGCTCCAAATTCCGGGGTTATCAGCAGGTTGTTCCTGCCTATCCAGCCCAACCCCGCTGCAACCGCTGCGTGGCGATGTGAGAAATGGGCGATCCTATCTGCAGGATCAACGTAATGCGATGCAGGTATGGGAAGCGCCTTCCCACCTAACCTCTCAATGAAAGCAGCTATCTCAAGAGAATCCCTGTCAAGGATATAATTCAATTGCTGATAATGGGTTTTATATATCTGAGTGGGCTTATCAATAATCGTATCTATCACCGCATCTGATATTTTTCGCCCTATCACCACCACTCTGTTCATCTTTGAGCCAACATTTTTTATCTCATCATGGAGATACCTGGTTAATCCTCTCATGCCGCCAACACCGAAAAGGTCAACTCTCAATTCCTTGAACACAAAATTCATCAAATTCTTATAGTTTTCTTCTGTTATTTTCATAATGACCTGCTTTTTAAACCCTCAATTTAGTTCTTTAAATCTTATTTCTCACAAGGATTGGGACTTAAACTCCAGCTTACCTGAAGAATGAAGTGTTAGAATCCTTCTCTCAATCCTAATGCTGATACGAGTTTATTATCAATAACGTTAATTACCTATTAAATGCAGTGTTTGATTTTAATAGTATTTTCCCATGCTTCGTTTATAATCTTCACAATGTAACGAAGAGTCCTGGGGTTTTTCGTTATTTTTTTCTTTGTTAAAACTTAAGTTGATAATTGCAATTTGACATTTACTGGTTGTTCTTTACCGAACATCCCACTTTCACTTCTTCAATCTTCAATCCTTGTTCTATATTCGGAATTCAATCTGCCCTCTTTATTCCTCTCCCTTTTTTGACTCATCGATGATTCTCTGGGCAAATTCGTACGGAACCTCTTCGTAATGGGAGAATTCCCGCGTATGTATCCCTCTTCCTTGAGTTAAGGATCTCAACGCGGTGGAATACTTGTAGAGTTCGGATAACGGTACCTGGCTGTTTATTCTCTGGAAGTTACCGTGACCTTCCATGCCCAATATCTTACCCCGCCGCGAAGTGAGATCGCCCATAACATCGCCCATCGTGTCTTTTGGAGTTATTACAGACACCTTATAAATTGGCTCAAGGAGGTAAGGATCAGCATTGTCGAACGCGTTCTTTAAACCATACGAACCAGCAACCTGAAAGGCGATATCCGATGAATCAACAGGGTGATAGGAACCGTCATATAATACAGCCTTCATATCGACAATCTTATATCCTGCCAATATCCCTTTAAGAGCAGCATCCACGATCCCCTTCTCAACTGAGGGGAAATATTTCGAGGGAACAACTCCCCCGGTGATCTCCTCAGAAAAGACCAAGCCTTCTCCACGCTCAAGAGGTTCAAGGCGAATCCAAACATCGCCATACTGTCCCCGACCACCGGTCTGTTTCTTGTACTTACCCTGTGCTTCAGATTTCTTGCGTATCGTCTCTCGATAAGGTATCTTGGGCTTGGTTAATTCTACATCGACCCCAAACTGCTCTTTCAATTTCTGGACGATCAGGTTTAAATGCAATTCCCCCTGACCTTCCAAAATTGTCTGCTTGATATCAGGATCAACCCTGAAATCGAAAGTCGGATCCTCCTCATGAAGCTTCGAAAAACCGTTCGCGATCTTCTCCTCATCACCTTTTTCTCTGGTCTCGATAGCAACGTCGATCACCGGTTTAGGAAACTCGACCATAGGCAATTTAACCTGTTTGGACTTGTCACAAAGGACATCATTCGTGCTTGTGACTTTTAGCTTGACAGTCGCACAGATGTCTCCCGCAATGACTGAACTTACCTCGGTTCTATTCTTGCCGTTAGTAGTAAATAACTGTGAAATCCTCTCGGTACTATTCTTGGGAATGTTCAGGATATCGTCACCAGATTCTAAACTGCCCGAATAAACTTTGACGAAGGATACTTTACCCATGTGAGCTTCAGATAGGGTCTTGAATACCATACCCGCGAATGGACTCTTAGCATCAGGCTCAGGAATAGCAAATTCAGTCTCCTTAATAGCTTCTTGTTTTTGAGGCGTTATTTCAATTGGTGAAGGTAAAAGGTTCGAAGCAGCTTCAATAAGAAGGTCTGTTCCGATGTTCAAACTGGCGGAACCCACAAATACTGGAAAGATCATCCTGTTTATTACGCCTTCTTTTAAACCGGAGAAGATCTCTTCATCGCTTAGTTTACCTTCGGTCAAATACTTTTCAAGGAGGGCGTCATTGGTTTCTGCGGCATTTTCCACAAGCTCGTTTCTCATGCTGTTTATCTGCGCTTCCATATCCGCTGGAATGTCGATTTCCTTACCTCTACCCTTTCCTCCTGACTCATACTCGTATGCTTTTCCAGAAACAAGATCAATAATACCCTTGAACTTGGAGCCAGTCCCGATAGGAATAGTCAAAGGAGTAACCCCATTTCCAAAGGTCTCTTTCAATTCATTAAGAACCTTCGTCCAATCTGAATTTTCCTTATCAATCTGATTGACAAAAAAAGCGACCGGAAGGGTTGTAAAAAACGACCAAACCTGTTCAGTACCAACTTCCACTCCATCCTGGGAAGAAATCAGTATGACAGCGCTATCCGCAACCTGGGCTGCGCAGGCTACCTCTCCAACAAAATCTGCATAACCCGGTGTATCAAGAACGTTTATCTTCTTTTCTCCCCATTCAAAATTAATTAACGATAATTGAATTGAACTCTTGCGCTCGATCTCGGCAGGTTGATAATCGGAAACAGTGTTACCATTTTCAATCGACCCCATCCTGTTTATAATCCCGGCAGTATATAAAATGGCTTCTATCAGGGTCGTCTTACCTACCCCGTTGTGAGATCCTAAAGCTATATTTCTAATGTTATTAACCTCGTAATTTTTCACTATCTATTCACCTCCGTAAATAATAATTTTACTCTTAATTATGATTAAACTCGTAAGTTAGATTTTTAAAAGATTTTGTCAAGGCATTTATATTCTATGTTTAAGAAAAAATAAATATTTTTATTAAAGAAATATGAAATTATATTTGTTGTATTGTTAAAATCATTTAAATTGATATAATAATATCAAAATTTATAAGGAGTAAGATATGGATACACAATACCAACCACAGTTTTCCGAAAAGCCAAACCGCAAAAAAAAGGGTTGTTTGATAACTTTCCTGATAGTTGCAATAATCCTGGTGATCATCCTGCTGGTAGGAGCATATTTTATCTACAGGTACGCTGGAAAGGAAATCGGTAATTTCGCCAAGCAATATACCGAGGCGGGATACCAAAAGCAAACCGGACAGGTTATTGAAATATCTAACGATATAAAAAGCGACATGCTGTATGTCTGTCAGGTACTCGTTCTCGATGCTAAGTTAGATGGCAGCCTCGCTCTGCTATGTCAAACCGCTGAAATAGGGGGAGAAGTTACCGGCGATGTTGATTTCAAGGGGCAGATGCTCGAAGTCACTGAAACAGGTAAAATTAACGGCAATCTGGAAATATTCGGACAAGTTGCGGACATTAGAGGCGAAGTTAAAGGTAAAATCACCGGCAAATGCTCAGTACTCTCTGTTCCCCTGGAATATAGAAATAACGTGAACGTTGATGCTGATACAATAAACTACAACGAACGCAGTGTCATCGAGTCTGACATACCGGAAGAAATACCTGAGAATAATGTTAAAGACGAATAAAGACTGATGAAAATATGAAGTAACCGCAGGTCCTTCAGCCTGCGCTTGTATATGATCGAGCAAAAAAAATTACTAAAGTATTAAGGTTTATGGGCTGAAACCCCAAAATTCGAATTACGAAAGTTAAAATTCGGATTCGGTATAGACGCAATTCCCGCTTTACTCGGGGTTGGTTATATCATTGGTCCAAGGATATCATCCTACATCCTGGGTGGAGGCGCTCTCGCCTGGTTCGTCTTCATACCCCTAATCGGCATATTC
This sequence comes from bacterium, assembly GCA_016935765.1. Taxonomy (GTDB): domain Bacteria; phylum UBP14; class UBA6098; order JAFGQG01; family JAFGQG01; genus JAFGQG01. Next base: position 16,860 of record JAFGQG010000056.1, on the reverse strand, counting down.
GGTGACAGCATCCCCGGACTCATCGCGCCCGAAAACATGGCAATCGCAGAACTCTCCGTTATCGAGATCTGGGATAAATACATCAGGTACATCGGCGCGGGTGGAGTAGCAGCCGGCGGATTGATAAGCCTGGTAAGGGCTATCCCAACAATAATCTCATCATTTAAAGGAAGTTACCAGAAGTACGTCAAGAACGTTCATGGGAAAATTATCAAAGGACAGCTCTATCGGACTGAACGCGAAATCCCAATGAAAGCTATTCTAATAAGCTTGTTCATTCTCCTTATTGCTATTGCACTACTACCCCAGATCAAGGTAGGTATAATTGGTGGCATATTCATAATCATATTCTCGTTTTTCTTCGTTACTGTGTCATCGAGGATAGTAGGTTTGGTGGGAAGCTCCTCTAATCCGGCTTCCGGTATGACTATTGCCACCCTTTTATTCGTCACGGTGATCTTCGCGCTTATGGGCAACACTGGAGCCGAAGGTGAAGTAGCCGCTCTATCGGTAGGGGCTATTGTCTGCATGGCTATCTGCGTCGCCGGTGACACCTCCCAGGATCTGAAGACCGGCTACCTCGTGGGGGCAACTCCACTCTACCAGCAGATCGGTGAGTTGATAGGAGTACTAAGTTCCGCGCTTTTTATTGGTTTATCCGTTTACCTTCTGCACGCTGCCTACGGCATAGGACCTGGGGGTCAACTACAAGCGCCGCAAGCAACTTTGATGGCTATGGTCATTGATGGAGTCATGAACGCTAACCTGCCATGGGTACTCGTCGGAGTAGGCGCAGTAACCGCTGTTATCGTTGAGTTGATAGGTATCTCAGCCCTTCCCTTCTCCGTAGGACTGTACCTGCCAATCTACCTCTCAACTCCAATTATGGTTGGAGGTATTATTAAATGGCTGGTCAATTTCAGCAGTAGAGGAACCGAAAAGAATAGTCACAACAGGGGAATCCTGTATGCATCAGGGCTGATAGCTGGAGAAGCAGTTATAGGCATCGTTCTTGCTATGGTCGCCTGGCTTAACGTATCGTTCGGCTTCCTTCCGAAGATATTTCCTATAATTACAAGTCTTCTCTCGCTCTTCATGTTCTGCCTGCTTGGAATAAGTTTATACCTTGTCGGAAGAATAAAAAAATAAAAAGAAATTTGTTGACCAACTCCAACCAAACTTATATTTTATTTATTACCTTAAAATTTATTGCATTAATTGTGTAATACCATAGGAGGTTTTAATGTCAGCAAAAGTATTAATCTGTGATCCGCTTGACCCAGCAGTCACTGCGACGATCAAGGAGAAATATGATGCCACCGAAAAGGCTGGAATGAGTCCCGAAGAACTGGTACAAAACGTTCCCGGCTTCGATGCAATGATAGTAAGAAGCGCTACCAAAGTTCGCGAACCCGCAATTAACGCGATGGATACAATGAAAGTGATTATCCGTGGCGGGGTTGGTTTGGATAATATCGACGTAAGTTATGCTCGCAACAAAGGCATAAACGTTGAAAATACACCTACTGCCAGTTCACCTTCGGTAGCTGAGTTAGCACTCGGGCATATCTTCAGCTGCTTGAGATTCATACAGGCATCGAACGTTACTATGAGAAAAGGGGAATGGAACAAAAAGCAGTATAAGGGCAAAGAGATCGCTGGTAAGGTTCTTGGTATTATCGGCATTGGAAGGATCGGCAAGGAACTTGCGCAAAAGGCTATGGCACTCGGGGCAAAAGTAATCGCTTATGACGCTTATATTCCAGATTCGGGAATTGAAGGCGTCAGAATGGTACCTAAAGAGACCCTGCTTAAAGAGTCCGACATTATATCATTACATATACCCGCTGGAGAAGAACCCGAAATCGGAGCAGCGGAACTGGCAATGATGAAAGATGACGCGATACTGATAAATTGCGCTCGCGGCGGTGTTGTTGACGAAAAAGCTCTACTCGACGCGCTGAACTCCGGCAAATTCTGGGGTGTTGGTATCGATGTATGGGAGCAGGAACCAACAAGCAACCTCGACCTGATCAACCATCCAAAAGTCTCTGCTACTCCGCACCTTGGCGCTAACGCAAAAGAAGCAATGGCGCGTGTCGGCGGCGAAGTATTGAAAATCCTCGAACAGTATTTTGGTTAGAACCATTGCTATTGTAAAGTAGGGTAGGCATGCATGCCTACCCTACTTTAGAACAAATGCCTACCCTGCTGTAAAATACCAATAAGGGATTTAATTATATACGTTAGTTAAGGTTTTATGGGTTCCCCTGTCCCATGGTCATAACCATACCCGTTACCCTTTCTCGTTTTTCTACCGGTTTCTGTCTCAACTTCCATCATTTTAGGCTCAAAAATAGTAAATATACCGTTTATATCCATTTGCAATTCATAACCTTCCAGCGAACCATCTCCACCGGAAGCAATTGGAATAGCCTCTGCTACATAAGTCGGAGGACTCATCACCACTATCGAATATATAAAACGCGGAGTACCACTCAATGAACTGAACTCTATAGAATCGCATCCGGTTTCACCGATATCAATAGTCGTAGTTGAATAGTACCTGCCATACTCGTAATAAAAAGTCTCACCGCATTGCCAAATCCTTTTAAGAACGGTCTTGGCTTCTGATATCTTGGCTTTCTTGGTAACAGACCGGTAGGAAGTTATGGCAAGGGCTGCAAGAATCCCAATAATCACAACCACAATCATAAGTTCTATTAACGTAAAACCTTTCTTTCTTTTCATTACCATAAGGCTCCCAAAATTTAGGTTCCTTCTCATTAAGTCTTACCGCAATTATCATGCCAGTATATATATATTTCTAACTATTCGCCAACAAACAACTTAGAATATTTCTACCTTAAAAGGACCATTTCTTTTCCATTGTATTTTACCACATTTTTTGCAATATGCAAGAAAAAAAATAAAATCCATATAATTTATCAGTATTTTTACATCCAGTTAATTAGATAAAAGCCCGGCAAGCTTCAGCATTAAATAATAATTCTTTACAATTCGCCATCTTACCAGATTATGTATGACTTAATCAAGGATAACCCAATCATCGAGATGCCCTGTGTTTATGAAAACTTCACCGTCACAGGTAAGGGAATCCGCGTCGCGCTCTTCCTCCGAAATTATCAGGCTACTCCGTGAAGTCACACCCCGTGCTTGGTATTCATTGAATATTGAATCCGTGACCACCTCAAAGTATGAGATTAATTTCCAGCCATCTCCTTTGTCAACACCTACAGCTATGTCAGACATTGTCTGTGAACCGATGTGTGTACCCAGCTGTTGACCAGCGGAAAGTGTCTCCCCAATGCTAAGCGACTCCATTAAATCAATATGAAAAATTATGAAAAAGCAATCTGGCTGTTCTTGCGATTTTATCCTTACCTGTGTTCCAGCCCATTCCTGAAAGACGTTTGTAACAACACCATCGACAGGAGAATAGATTTTTACCGTGGACCACTCAGGATGTGATTCTCCCGGTTCTCCGCTTTCGGGACAAAAATAGTGTTTCATACTCCTGCAGTCTTCAAAACCATCTGAATAATCGTGCCCAACCGCTGAGCGAAACTTTGAGATCTTATGGATCTTATCAAGCTCAATGTAATTTACGTTGACAAAAGGCGGGATGTCAATTGAATCCCCATTGTCATTATTATTGCCATCTCCGTTATTCTTCCCGCAAGAAAATAAAACGCATCCGACAAATATAAGCGCAATTACAAGGATCCTGCTCCCCTGCATATTGTTTCTCTTTTTTTAAAAGTTCTAAGAATCCATCTTCGCTACATCAAGGATACGACTTCTCAGCTCTTCGCTGAATTTCTCCAGGTCCTTATCCTTCAAAACCCCATATCCATGCATCAATTGCAAATTTAAAGTTAATTTTGATCTTGCAAACCTCACTGTACAGGCTCTAAAAACTCTGGCTTCATCCATGCATTTTTTGTGAATTTCCCAGAATTTCCCTGATTCATCTATGTCTCCCGCCTCAAGAATCGCTTTTGTTTCAGTGTTCTTTTCTTTTAGATATCGCTCCAGTAATTCCGGTAGAATTCTTTTATAGGTTTTCCAATCTGATTCCAATACACTGTTATTTCCCATTTCTTCACCTTCATATTAAGTTAGCTTACGAAACTTATTTCATCATTAAAACTTAGTTATCTATTTTACCGTTAGAATTTCAGGGTTATATTCAACTACTTTCTGTCTCTCTCTCTGGTATAATGCCTCATTTTTTTCTCTCATAGCAGTAATATAAAGGAACAGGTGCGATGCTATACAGTAATCATCCATTTCAATAGCTTTGTTGGCGTATTTCTTAAAAGTGGGAATATCCCCGGTAATATAATAACACTTCGCGAGATAATCATAACCCCAGGAGAAGTTTTCAGGTCCAACCTCAATTGCCTGCTGTAAACTATTAATGCAGCATTTATAGTCGCCCACACTCTCACACTTAGTGGCTTGGGCAAAATGATCAATAAACCTTGTATCGCCAAATATCTTGTTCTCCTTATCATATTCGCCTTTTCTCTTATAGAAGGCGTACCACTTTTTGTTTATAGGGAAACTGTATATATAATAATTTTCCCTGAATTTTGATGAAAGAAATAATGCCTTTTCCGCGGGAGCGCTTGGTCTTATTCCAGTTGAAAATAAAATTAAATCAGGGTCCCTTGAAAGCAAATAATGAACATTGTAATTTTTTTCTTTCCAGGTCGGAGTTATACCAGGAATGGCTTCCGGGTTTTTCGCAATATTACGGTCAGTTAAACCCAACATGTCTATCACTGTGGCTCCCGAATAATATGAAATAGCTCCAATGGTGGAAATCGCTAATGTAACATCCGACCCGAACGTCTCCTTTAAAATATTCGCATGAAAAGCCATTGAGTCAATCAGACCGATCTCTTTGTTGCGAATACTAAATAACCAATGTCGCGGTACAAAGAAAGTTACACTTGAAATAACCACAACTAAACATATACTTACTATAACCCTGATCACTTTCTCATTAATTCTGCTAATTATCTGCATTGCCACATAAGTAAATAGAATATACAATAAAGGAACAAATGCTAGAAAAAAACGGTGTCCGTTAAGAACATCGCCGCCCACAAACACGATATATATGGTGTAAATAAAACTTACCAATACTAAAAGCTTTCCCTCTTGTTTAAGCTCATTAAAGAAGACAATTGGCAGTAAATAAATCAATCCAAGGAAACCATAATGCTTGAGGAACCGGAATAAATATTCAAATCCGGTCTTGAAGTACTCTACCGACATTCCAGTCTTTGCATAGAAAGGATTAGGCAGTAGATCTCCATAATAAACCAATTTAAAAACTGCAAAGGGAATAAGTAGTGCTGCAAAACCCGCAATATTTACCAGGGTGGTCTTAATGGTATCTTTCCGTATTAATAGTTCATGGATTATTATCAACCCAAAAACCATTACTCCTTCAGGGCGTGTCAAGGCACTCAAAGCTGACGCAACGATAAAAACAGGATTTTTATTAATATATAGATATAAAGACAGTAAGACCAGCATTACAAAGAAGGAGGTTTCCATACCGCTTATGCTCCAATAGGCAAAAGCGCCGTTCAATGCCAGAATAAAAGGTGGTATTAATCTATATATATATTTATACTTTTTGAAAAATGAGCAGGAAATCAGATAGGTTAAAAACACAGCGACAGCCCCGGAGGCAACACCCAGCACTTTTGATACAGTAATAATGTCCAGACCAAAACTTGTGAATAATGCGAGTAATATGATCCATAAAAAGTTCGTATATCCTTCGACCCTTTCCCCTTTATTAAATACTAAACCATCACCGTTTACCAAATTCTTGGCATACCGGTAGGAAATATAAGAATCGTCCTGCGTGAAATTCATACTTATTGCCTGGGCGATATAAATCCCCAGTATTATAAAAAGCAAACACAATATTATTCTGCTATTAAAAGTCATAAGTATTCCTAAGGTTAACAGGTTAATTCTTATTGGCTAATCATTCTCGTTACAAATGTAACTTTCATGCCTTTCGCCTGACCTTCTTCGCCAAATTGAAATTCCACTATTTTCGTTTTATCAGTCGATTCCCACAAACCTTTATCTGCCATTAACACAAGCTTTACCGGCTCGCTTTCCGGTTCTATAATTAGAAGGTTGCCTTCTCGCGCAGCTATTTCAAATTCCAAGTTAATAGCCTGAAAAATGTATTTCCCAATTAATGGCTTAAACTCTTCAGGAACTTCCTCATTCGAAGGCTTCTCGTTTTCAATTCGAGCCATTACTGTCGATTCACAAAGTTCCATAGCAGTCGCTTTCCCTGCCTGGTCAACGTCAAACTTCAAGTACAACGATGGTGATAGCTGGCAATACCATTTTCCCTCCTCGTCAGGGTATAGAAAAGCAATCACCATTTTATCCGGAATATCCACAGCGAGTCTGCCCCCATGTACAAGAACCTCGAATATTTTATCGCTGCCTTGAGGTGAATATTTACCAATGAAAGCTGCATATTTTTGTTCAGCCTCATCTTCGCTCCCTGTATCCAACCTGTAATCAAGGATCTCTGCCTCTTTAAGGTTCAGCGCAATCGAAGTCGACTTCATCACTCCTACCCGAAGGTGACCCGAATCCACAAATTTGTATTCCTGTGCGGTAGCGTCAACGGGTATCCAGCCGCTTTCACCCATATATATCTCGTTCCAACCATGCTGTCCGAAGCTTCCCCCATAATTTGGAACATACATACACCCCCATACAACCCTGGCAGGGATCCCTACCGCGCGGCAGAAAGCAGCTAGCAACATGGAGTGGGCGCCGCACTCACCAGCCCTGATATCGTACGTATTCCGCGCAGTGCCGCCACCCGGAATTTCATACCCGATATTCCTGCCAACCCATTCACTCAGCCGGGTAGCTGCCTCCCAGGAATCTTTGCTGCCACCTGTGATCTCTTTCGCCTTCTCGATCAGTACAGGATCATCCGATTCGCAGAAGTTGCTGGGCTCTAAGTAATCCTTAAGCGCTTCATCATCGCTAAAATCGGGAGGAAACGGGGGAGCATTTTCACCACTGTATAGTCTATGCTCTATCTCAAAAATACCTTCCACGTAGTTCTCCTCAACAGTTCCCTCGAAAGTCTGTCCATGAACATTCAAACCTTCCTCAGTTATCAATAAACCGATAGGTTCCATCGCCGCTTTAACCTTCAAATACCTTATACCCTGTATGTTTACTATGGTTTCATTGGTTTTAAGCAGGATGTTCTCATCAACACTGGCAACCTGAATCCTTTTAACCACAGAAGCATCCGTAAGATATTGCTTTCGCATGCCCGGGATTTCCATCTGGACTAAATAACCGGTTTCCTTGTCGATCCAGAGAAAAAACCTTAAACCCATGTAAGGTAAATACTGTTCTACCTTGATAGTCTGGTATATTTTCCCAACAAGCTCAAGTTCCTCATCATCTACCTTCGTTATCGTCAATTCCTCGACCTGAGCGTCCCTTGCTTCTAGGAATTTATATGTTTTCTCCTTCACACCACCATCGATGAAACCATTCTTAATATGAGAAAATATCATTGTATTAGGAAGCAGGACATCCTTTGGCAACGCAATTTTTGTCTCCGTATCCTTATCAAAATCATAAAGATAGGCAGTGTCGCCCTTGATCGTATAGGTCGCTTCCAACTTTATAGAACCCTGATCCAGCTTGTGATAATGATAAATAAAATTGCCCGTTCCAGGATCGATATAGTATTCTATTTTCTGAGAGGTATTAACTTCCGCGCCAAGCGCAGTTAACATTGCGAATACATTTTCATCGAGTAAAATGTACTCCTTTCCATCCTTCTCTATTTCCGAAATCTCTATCTCGGTGTACCCACAAAGGACTCCATTTATTTCCAGACCAAAGTAATATTTTTGTGATTCACCCTCCTGAGCAAATAACCCAGGATTAGTATTCACTGAGCATAATAAAACTACCAGAACGACCAAAACTGTGCTAAAGATTTTCACTGCTTACTCCTCTCTGTCCTTGAATAATTCCACACCTAATAATCTGCATCATTTAATATCTTGTATAATTTTCTATACGCGTAAAAATATTGTCTGTATTCATTAAGTCAAGAATTTATTAGTTTCTCCAGGATAATAATATACTCTCCACCTTCACCATCTATAACCCCCTGAACCTGCCATCTAGTCCCTTCTAATATTTGTTTCATTTCATTAAGTGATACCATCAGGAAATCAATCCAGGGAGTAACATATTTCTTATACCTGACTCGAATACGCGCTTCCCCGCTCAAATTCCCCTTCTTCCTGTTCTGCGCGTGATATGCAAGGTGCTCGGGTACATCGGTCTGGTAGGGATCCCTCACTTGCGCAATTATCTTCCCTCCATCAGTAGTCATATTATAAAACCTTCGCATCATCCATTTTACCCTTTTCGGCTTGCCTAGCAGAGCAAAATTATTCCCCATCATAATTATAGTGTCAAATATGCCTACCCTATGATTTAACCTGGTGATTGGTATGATCCGCGCGTCCCGCATCCCCCTCTTCCTGCAGACTGTAATTGCAAGGGGCGAAGAATCGATACCCGCCACATTGAAGCCCTTCGATTGAAGGTACAGCGAATGTCTTCCAGCGCCACAACCTACGTCGAGTACCCTTCCACTAACGTGCTTCATTGCCATCTTTTCCGAAGTTGGCCAACCCTTGTACTCAAGAAAATAATGTTGCGGACCGTAAGAAATGTCGATATAACCGTCATCCCTTTCTACTATTTCAAATCCGCTTTTATCCTTATAATAATCAAAAATTTCATGCCCAAAAGCATCCTGGATATCCTTTAGCATCGATCGCTTTTCCCTCTCTTCATTTCAATGTTATATTATGTTTGGAAAACTTTTTAATTAATTGTGTTTTAAACGAATTATAAACTCTATACTTTATATGTCAAATACAAAAAGGCTAAATTTTTATTCGGTTATAATCCATTTTAAAGTTGCACAAATAATGAAAAAGTCTTAATTTATTGAAAACACAAATTTTGATTGTGGAGGAATAATTAAATGTTGGGCTATAGTAACTTCATACACCATGACGATTCCCCCCTCCGCAAACGCCCAAATATTAACCGTTCTTTCATAGGAGGTCAGTGTGAAAAACCATAAAAATGTTTTACTCTATCTGTTCATCTGCTCATCCCTTTCATTCATTATTCTTCAATCGTCTATCCTTGTTCGATATTCAATTCTGTCCGCTGCCGTCCCTCGAATGATAACTTACCAGGGCAAGGTAACCGATACGCTCGGTGTTGGATTAAACGACACGGTTGACATTACATTCACTCTATACAACTCGGCTACAGAGGGTACCAACTTATGGCAGGAACTGCATAATGATGTTGTTGTGTCAAAAGGTCTTTTCGATGTTATTCTGGGGTCCATCACTCCAATAAACCTCGCTTTCGACGTAGATTATTGGCTGGAGATAGATGTAGGCGGTGATATCCTGCTTCCGAGAACACGCTTAACGAGCAGCCCCTACTCCTTTCGCGCCGGAATAGCAGATAGCCTGAAAGGCGGCATCGGTCCTATTCCGGATAACCATGCTCAATCGGTCATCTGGCCAGAATACCCCAACTCCGTGTTCTGGCGGGGAACAACCACCGAGAATAAAGCCATCAGAGCAGTATCATCATACGACAACACCACCGGAAAAAACTACTACGCGATTACTAAACAAGCGGGAACAGGTGTTCAAAACTACCATATTGTCACAATCTGGCACCCACCCGCCGACTACAATTACGCAAATAACGACTCCACACAATTCACTCTCCACTTCGTCCTGAGTGGTGATTCACCAGCTATTGACCAGGTAAGATTATCCAGAGCAAATGGAACCTCTACAAACCTGATTGGAGATGCGGCACTCACCGATGAAACCGCGACCTTGGAAGGATTCACAGGTCTTACTGACAGCGAGTGGGTAACTATCGATATCTCTACTTCAGTGAATGATGGCGAGGAAATCAGATTATACCACATAGAGATCGAATACCTCAAATAAAGGGTGAGTTCAATGCGAGCAAAAAGAAAAATTAGCGTATTTTTATGTACATCGTTCCTTCTGATCCCGATAATTTTCTCAGCAGCTTTTACACAAAATGATTCCTCCTCAACGCTGGAAAATGTTGAAAGCCTCACTAAACCTTCAAAAAGTATTCCCATCACCCGATGGATGGATACTTCACTGTCTTCGAAACCCAGGCATGATGTTCCGCTTTATGACAGGGTCTTCAACATCATCGATCGAACTCCAGCGCATTTGTATCCAAAGGGATATCACCCGGATTCCGGGCGAATTGCCATCATAGTACATACTGATATTTATGGAAGCCTGACCGCGGAACTCGAAACCCTTGCAGTGGACCTGCTTCTTGAAGACTTCAGCACCATTATCTATGAATACATCAGCGGTACCGCGGAAGCTCTGCGTGAATCCCTTATCGCCTGGTACAACCACGATGACTCACTTATTGGAGCGATATTTATCGGTGACATTCCCCACGTGATATTCGAAATGATGCAGGAATGGGATAACAATCCCGGGGTCAGGGAATACGAAGACTTCCCCTGCGACATCTTCTTCATGGATATGAATGGATCATGGGCAGACACTATGGAAGACAGCCTCGTACACGGGGGAAACGGAAAATACGATACATGGGAAGACGACTCAATGTATATTGAGATATGGGTTTCCAGGATAAAAACCGACGTTTTAATTGATATGGCGGGAACAGAAAGTTCACGAATTCAGGACTACCTGGAGCGAAATCGCGCATACCGGCACGGCACCTTTGGTCTCGACCGGACTGCATCCCTCGTATATAATGATGATGAATGGGCTTACATGACCGAAGACGACGAGTGGAACGTCGAATTGGGCTTCGGATTGGGCACCGTTATAACCGTGGATGATCCCGAAACTACCACCGCGGAGCAATACAGAACTACCCACATGCCGGAACCATACCATCACTTGTTAACAAGGTCACACGGAACCGCTACATCGCATGGCTACTTCGAAAGCGGGAGAACCGTATTCAATTCCGTTACTTCTTCAACTTATCGAAATATCGATCCACCGACACTCTTCTATTCATTCTACGTATGCGCTGGTGCGGATTATACTGCAAACAACTACCTCTGCGGAACAGCGGTTTTCAACCCGGAAGGCAGCGGCTTATTATCCTGGGGCTCAACAAAAATGGGCGGCATCTGGGATGAAGAACTCTTCTACCGGGAATTCGGAAAACCAAACAATAAGTGCTTCGGTAATGCCTTCGTTCGATGGTTCAATAAGGAAGGCGCAGATTACCCCAAATATTATTGGGGTCTCGTTCTCATCGGAGACGCATCCCTTCACGTCATGTATCCAGAATATGTGCCCGATCTTAAATATATCTCCTTCACGCTCGACGACACTTCTGCTGACGGGGACGATGACGGCTTCGCAGACCCGGGGGAAACCATCGTTATGCACGTCAATATTGAAAATACTGGGGGGTTACTCAACGCGACAAACATACAATTAGAGCTTTCCTCCGACATGGCTGGAGATCTGACCCTCATCGATAGCATAGCTACAAGCGCTAACCTTGCCCCAGGCGCTTCCGCTGAAACCGAAAACCCGCACTTCAAATGGCATTCCGATGGCTCTGTCCCAGTATGCATAATCACTTTTACTGTGAACTGGGAGTGCAACAATGGAGAGCATAGCGGAAGTTTCGAATTCTATGTTCCTCTCGGAGCTACCTTCGCCCTTCCATATACATGCGACTTTGAGACCGGCTGTGAAAACCTCTGGCTGCCTGAAAGCCTAGCTGGCACAAATCTATGGCACCTCGAAAACCACCACTCATCCAGTGCTGCACACTCCTATGCCTATAACACCGGAGTTCCTGACTACGATTATAACACGGGGGATAGAACAAGTGGCTTACTCTATTCCCCATTCTTTAAACTTCCTGCGGGTTCGACCCCTCACTTCGAATACAACCAGTGGATAGAGGTCCAGGAACCGGACATCGGAACTCAAACCGTTCTTCTCTCGGAAGGGTTCGAAGCAGAATGGGGCGATTTCCCCCCTCCCGGATGGGTCATTCTAAACTGGCTTTGGGAACAGATCGCATGGCGGCACGGTAGCGAAGCCCACACAGGGGAACGTTCAGCATGCGGCGATTACGCTTGGTATGATTCCACGGAAAACGACTGGCTGGTTACACCCCCAATAGATTGCAGCAATTATATCGATATCACCCTCTCCTTCTGGGATAAACTCGACTATTCGAGTAGCTACGCTCCACCATACTACAGGGTCCTTGTATCAAATTCCGGTCTAAATATGGAAGATTTCGACACCGTCTGGACATACTACCATACCGACCCCGTACGCGACTTCGATTCCCTGATCACAATAAACCTCACCGATTACGACCACTCGCAAACTCTATACATCGCATGGGTATATAATGGTCACGGAGTAAGGAGATATTTCATAGATGATGTCACCGTAACGGGCATTCCATGCTCAAGTGACGATTGCTTCCTTGAAATATCGAAGGACTTTGGAGTAAACTGGACGTTGCTTAAGCACTTTTACAGCTCTACCGACGGTTGGGAATCCCCGGGATTGATAGACCTGCGCGGTTACGTGGATAATATAATCCGGCTGCGCTACCGTTTCGACAGCCATGACGCTATCGATAATGCTTATGAAGGCTGGTACATCGATGATTTCGAGATCGATTCCACGGGCTTCCCATACCTCACCTATTGCGCATATACAATTAATGATGACACAGGTGACAACGATGGTTTCCCCGAACCGGGTGAAGCTATCGTAATGCCCGTTATTGCCAAAAACACGGGAACGATCTCCGCAAGTACACCTTCCGCTACTCTCTCCACGGGAGACCCGTTCATTACTATTACTGACAATTCCGCATCCTTCCCGACTATCGGCGTCGATGATTCCGCGCAGACAAATGCTGACCATTTCAGATTCACTATCGCGGCGAACACACCGTGCGGACATAACGTGATATTCACTGTAAATTGGACCGCCGGGGGCATCAGCAGCAGCTTCCAATTCAAAGTGCCGATAACTGCACCCACTCCCGAACTGACCATGCGCAGCTACAACTTCAACGACGAAGCGCCCGGTGGGGACGGCGATGGATACTTCGAAAACGGCGAAACTATTACCCTGAGTATTGAACTAGAGAACATTACAAATAATGATGCCATGGACGTTACCGGAACGATATCGGAGAGTGATCCATATATTACTATTTCCGATGCGAGCGCTAACTGGCCTGATATCGATGCCCTGGCTTCTGAGGAAACCGAAGCGCCGCATTTCGGTTTCAATATCGTTTCCGAACCTCCGGAAGGTATCGCGGATGTTACCATAATAGTTGAATGGCAAAGCTTCTGCCATACTGGTAAGGATACTATTCCATTCACTATCGGCGGCTTCAAACCCTTTCCCTATTCCTGCGATTTCGAGGATGGCTCAGAGGAGCTCTGGAGTACCGAAGCGATATCAGGAGATGATTTATGGCACCTTGAAACTCACCGATACTCAAGTGAGACACATTCGTTTGCTTATAACCGTGGTGGTGAACCCCTTTATGATTATAACACAGGGGCGCGCACCTGCGGAGCTCTTTATTCACCGTACATAGACCTCCCGATAGCCACCGCGCTGGAACTCTCTTTCCAAAATTACAGGGAGCTGCAGGACACCCTGAACAGGGTATATCATATTAACGAGGATTTCGAGGATTCGATACTGGACGCCGGATGGGTGATATACAACGCGGATAGCGATTACACTTATGATACCATCCCCAAAACTTGGGTTATCACCGATACCTCGGACGATTATGTGGACACTAACCGTGTACATAGCGGCACCTGGGCAGCGCGAGTAATACACAACTTCTCGCACCCAAACGATGATTGGCTGGTCACTCCACAATTTCACCTCGATACCGACCGCGGAGTCTTCAGGCTGTGGGCGCGCTCATACCACTGCACTGAAATATACCTCGAAGATTTCAGTGTCAGGGTATCCACTACCGGGAACGCCATCGGAAACTTTACCGACACTTTAGCCCGGGAGACCAACATTCCTTGTACATGGACAAGGTTCTCCTATTCCCTTGCTGAGTATGCGGGGATGGATATCTATGCGGCTATCGTCTATGACGCTGAGGATAAAATCATCTTCACAATCGATGATGTCCAGGCTTTTGAACACCCACTAAGGGACGATTGCTATCTGGAGATAACTTCTGACTACGGAACGAATTGGACCGAGATCTGGCACAACACCTCCTGTACAGGTACCTGGGAATCCTCGGGAATAATAGATGTTAAACCATACGAGAACAACATCATCCAACTTAGATTCATTTTTGACAGCAATGACGGTAACGATAATGAGTATGAGGGATGGTATATCGATGATGTTACTTTTGGTTCTGATCCGGACCTGGAATATGCTGGGCATCGCATACAGGGCGGGGATGGGGACGCCTTTGCCGAAGCCGGTGAAACGGTAGTTTTAGCAGTAAGCATTGCTAACTCTGGGGGTGAAGTTGCTGGAACTCCATCAGGAAAATTATCCACTGCTGATTCGTTCCTTACGGTTATCGATGATTCAGCAGGATGGCTCGATGTCTCCCCCAATGACTCCGTTTTCTCCAACCTCAACCATTTCAGCTTTTCCATACCCGACACCAATCCCTGTGGTTATGTTGGTACCTTCACACTCACATGGACATCCGGCGGCATCACTGACAGTTTCGATTTCGATGTGACCATCGAAGCCCCAGAGCCTGTCCTGGTCATCAGCGGCTACACCTGTTTGGACGACCCGCCCGGCGGAGATGGTGACGGTTTCCTGGAGGATGGCGAGTATGTGATAGTGAAAATCGAACTGGAGGATATCGGTGGGAACGGCGCAAACCTTATCTATGGTTTCATCTGGGAAGACGATCCGTACATTACTGTGGTCGAGTCGATCTGCACGTGGCCAACCATCGAAGCATCCGGTTCCGCCGAATGCCAGGCGCCATATTTTGAGGTGTACATCGATAGCGTCCCATCTGGCGGCATCGGGGGCGCTGAGCTTAACCTGCTATGGGAAACCTTCTGCTGCGATTACGACGACGGTGAATTCGTGATACCGATCGGTGTCCCGGATACATACCCCTATTACTGCTCCTTCGATGACGGCTGCGATTCAGATTGGGAACACTGGGCGATTGCAGGAGGTGACCTCTGGCATCTCGAAGATCACAGGTACTCCAGCGCGGGAAACTCCTTCGCATATAACAGGGGCGACCCGTACAACTATAACATTGAAGCTCAAACCAGCGGGGCATTGTACTCCCCCTACATTAAACTGCCCTCAGACTCGCCTGCAACCCTTTCGTTCAAACAGTGGATACAGGTTCAGCCGCCTACCCCGGGTATAAACGAGTTCATCAACGAGGGCTTCGAAGGCGATTTTCCGCCAGACGGCTGGAGTATAGTCGATAACCAGGGCTTCGACGATGTTTGGGACCAAAACTCTGACAGTGTCCACAGCGGAAGCCATTCAGCCGTCGCAATGCATGGGGAGATAGGAGTCAACTGCGAACTTCTCGTTAGCCCCCCGATAGATTGCTCCGGCGTAATTAATTTGGAACTAACCTTCTACGATAACGTAGCAAGATGGCACCTCTGCAATCGTACTAATTCCGTGAAAGTCTCCACTACTACTCCTGAATATAGCGAATTTACTACCGTCTGGTCATATTTTTGCGCAGACCCCGACAGGAATTTCGAAACGCAGGTTGTGATCGACCTCTCTGATTACGACGACTCGCCAGTACTCTATATCGCCTGGGAATACTTCAGTTGGGGCGGCGAAGACTGGTACATCGATGACGTTGTGCTCTCGGGATTGGATACCTTAACCGATGACTGCATCGTGGAGATAACCGATAATTTCTGGAATTCCTGGGAACAGGTAGCGGTCTTCGAAACTACCATGGCAAGTTGGAATACTGCTGACCCAATCTCACTCGATGACTATGCTGGATATGTTATCGGTGTCAGGTTCCGCTTCGATTCCTACGATGAAGTTGATAATGATTACGAGGGCTGGTACGTGGATGATTTCCAGATAGGTTCGAACATGGTCGAAATAACCGTGAAGCTGGATACAAGCTACTGGGAGTACAATTTCTGTTTCGAGGTTGATGGTATTGCATACGACAGCGCGCAGACCTTCAACTGGGCTCCGGGAAGCGCTCACACTCTCGAATTCCCCGGCAAGGACTGGGGCGGCGTCAGGACACAGCATGACGGAGTGTTCACCCCATACTGTTACCTGGGGCAATTCTTTAAGTGGAATGATGGAACTACAGATCATTTCGACCCGGTTTACAATATCAATGCTCCGGCTTCAGCCACAACTTACACATGCTATTTAAAGGGTATCGAGGCTGGACCGGAGATCCGGCTATTCCAGGGGCAGTTCTTCGATGAGGATGGCGAGATGCAGCCTCTTTTTATCGGGGAGTGAAGTATAAATAAAGGTAGCTATATCCCTGACAAACAAGGATTGAAAAGTATTCATTTGATTTGAAATTGACAATGTCGAAAGATAATATTATATTTTTGTTTTAAGGTGTGGTTTTGTATTTTAACTACCAGGCTGCAATTTTGTGCAATATATACTA
>JAFGQG010000055.1 GCA_016935765.1 bacterium | reverse complement strand
GACCTTGAAATTACCTGCGGGGAGCTGGATTGTGAAACCCGTAGTGCCGTTGGGTTGGCTCCCTACACCTGCCGAAACGGTACTTAAAGTCCCGGTGTACAGCGATACACTCCAGAGGTACTTCATTGATTTCGACTACAGCGTTGTTGAGGAAACCGGCGGTTTGATGGGCAACTTTGTTACAGACACTGATGACCCCTCCCCTGTATCACTGGACAACTGCCAAATAACACTCTACGGTCCGGATGGAGTGACTTCGATAGCGGAGACATCGGCGGATGAATCGGGTTATTTTAGCCTGTTCGATCTCGCCGCGCCGGCAGAATACTATTTTGGAGTCGATCACGAACTTGGCAGTATCCTTTTTGTGGATAATAACATGCGTGAGGTGGAAATTTCACCTTCTGACACACTGGAACTGCCCAATATCTACGTTGATAACGGGAACGCGACGGTCAGAGTGAATTTTGTGAATACGGATGTTGACTATATTGATTTTACCAGCCTCAGACTAAGGGTTTCCGGTGTTCCTTCGCTGCCTGAAGATGTTTACGTTCCATATACGCCACACCGGCGTTCTGGCACTTTTTATCTTTGCGACGGTGTATGGACGGTTTGCGCTCCTGAAATTCCCGGTGTAGTATTCACGCCCATCGAGACCACGATAGTAGTGAGTGAGGCGATTGAAACACACGAGATAAATTTTGTCAATGTATTGTCGGTCGACAAGGACCCGGTCCTGCCTTATGATTTTTCAATTGATGCATATCCCAACCCATTTAATGGTGTATTGAACATAGAGTTTTCGATACCTCGTTTGAGCCCGGTAAGTTTGGTGGTTTTTGATGTGAGGGGCCGCGAGGCTGCCTTGCTGATAGAAGAGCGGTTACCTGAGGGTCGGTATTCAATAAAGTGGAATTGTGGAGAGAGCGTAAGCAGCGGAGTGTATTTTCTCCTTCTTCGAACCGGCAGGCAGAGTAAGCTGCTGAAACGGATATATTTGAAATAAGAAAGTACCTACAAGATTATGAATTCACCAATCAAGCTGAAAATTTTGATAGCTTCTACCTTTATTTTTACAATTTTAGGTTGTTTCCTTTATGGAGAGGATAGAAGCAATTATGAAAAGGAAAACCTGGGACCTAACATAAACACTTCGTATGCTGAAACAAACCCGGTAATATCGTCTGATGGGAGAACATTGTATTTTACAAGGAAAAATTCCGATGAGAATTACGGAGGTTCAAACGATAAGGATGATATCTGGGTATCCACTCTTGGTAGAAACGGCAGGTGGACGAAAGCAGTGAACATTGGTCCCCCGCTTAATAGTGAGGGAAGTAATTTTATATGCTCTGTAACACCTGATGGAAATGCGCTTCTACTAGCTAATAATTATTATAGTAACGGAACAATGACTTCCGGTGTATCCATGAGTAATAGGACGGAAAGCGGCTGGAGTTATCCTGAGCCATTAACGATTAGGGGTTTTAACAATAGAAGTGAGTACGCCAGTTATTTTTTAAACAATGACGGCAAGACGCTGCTACTCGGTATTGAAATGGATGATAGTAAAGGTGATATGGATATATATGTTAGCTTTATGGATGAAGAGGGTATCTGGTCCAAACCGCTGAACCTCGGAGATAGTATTAACACGCAGAATATTGAAGGCACTCCCTTCATGGCGGCGGATGGTGTCAGCCTTTATTTTTCAAGCAATGGGCATGGCGGCTATGGAGACAGGGATATTTTTGTATCACGAAGGCTTGATGATACCTGGAAGAATTGGACGCCCCCGGAAAATCTGGGTCCCGAAGTGAACACGAACAAAGCGGATATTTACTACAAGATTTCTGCGGCTGGTGATTATGCTTATTTTGTATCCCGGGATGATTCGTATGGTGAATCGGATATTTTCAGGATCAAGTCTCCTGCGGCTGCATCACCGTTAGCAGCGGTGTTGATTTCAGGTAAAGTGTTGACTACGGGGACAAAGAAACCTGTTAAAGCAAGGATTATTTACAAAACAATGCCCGAGGGGAAGGATGCTGGTACTTCAAGATCGAATCCCGAAGACGGTAGTTACATGATGGTACTTCCAGCAGGCAGGAAATATAGTTTTAAAGTAGAAGCGCTGGAAGGCGAATATTACAATGTTGAAGATAGTATTGACCTCACTGAGATGACTGAATACACTGAACTCTCGATGGATCTTTATCTTTTACAGGAAGTTAAGAGAATTTCCGCGGATTCAGAACCTGCTAATTCGGTTGTAAGTGATCTATTTGAAGGAAAGAGGATTTTAAACCTGGCAGCGGTTCGCGATTTTACTATTGAAGCTCGATTGGGGGGAGCAGTATATACTGGGATTACAAATCTAAGCGCGCCTGATAATCCTTTCCTTCCCAGGGACGCCTCAATAGGTTTTGCGCATTATAGTTACAGGAAAAGGCTGAACTTTACAAATTTGACTATCAATTATCTATTTCCCGCTGGAGTTTCAGCATTTTACGAACTTCCTATATGTTTGACACAACTAGATCCTGTTTACGGGAACGGCTGGTTCTTTTCTCCATTACAACTCGAAGTTTTAAGTGATATGGAGCCTTTCTACAACACCAGAATAGCAAGCTTGAGAATCAGGACCAAAATCACTAACAGGGGAGAATACTGGATTATTCGCCATCCTTATATTTCAACCGGCTATTTATGGGGGAGGTTCTATAGGGGGGAATTAGAGCAGTTTGAGGAAGAGATTGACTATTATGATTTCAATTCCTGGGGGGCATTTATGGGATTTGACATCCCTATCTGGGGCCCATTTGATCTCGCAACGGAGCTTAGCTATTTGTTTAACCTGGAAGGTAAAAAGTACTATACCGGGTCTGAAGATCGCATAGTTGACATTAAGGATTCCGGGTCCATCAGCCTGTTAGCCCTGGAATTGAATTTGATCATAGAGGTCATGAATTTCAGGAGCGAACTGGATGACGCTGTAGAATAGCCTATAAGCCATCCTTTGAAAGAATCGCCCAATTTATGCATTTTTTTTGATTATTTACGGTGATTATATTATAGCTGGTAAGCGATAAAATCTGACTCTCATGTTGGATATAAGTGCATTATATTCAAAATTTGGTTGCATTAGTAGCAATTTTGTACTATTTTTATATATTGCAAAATTGACAATAAAAAGGAGTTGGGAATTTTAAACAAGAAGGGAATTTTTTTATGAAAAAAACGCTGTTCGGTTATGTAATGAACGTTACAATTTTGTTGACGGTGTTATTTTTAGGGAACGCAATTGCTATAACATATCTGAATATCCTGGTTGACGGGGTGGAATCGGACACCCTGGTTCAAGGGCAATCCTATGGATTTGAAATGGATTGCAATCCTTCAGGCACTGTACGTATGTTAGTGATACCTGATATTAATGATAATGGGGAGATTGATCCGGGTGAGGAATCGATTATCCCTGTGGATGCAAGAATAATTGATAATGGTGATCCGGACGCTGAAGGTCCTCCATTTTTCGACAACGATCCCACCGAGGGATATATATATATCGAAATGTTTATATATGTTTCTGTTGGGAATTGGATAGTATGCTTTATTGAGGAGGGTGATTCGGCGAGTGCGCCGCTGCATATCCTGCCCCCCGATCCATTTGAAATGAGCGTTTCAGGGCGAGTTACTCTCGAGGGAATTACCCCCCCTGATAATATGTTCAGTCGGTATCATATAATTGCTGGAACGATGGATCCTCCAATGCTAATATTTGTGGTTATCGATAGTATGGGTGATTATAGCTTCAATTGGCCGGGAGAAGAAGGAACAATAATGGTTATTGTGGAGGGTGAAGATGGAGATCCTTATGATACAACAGTTTTTGTGGATAGCCATGTTGAAGGTTTCGATATTTTTGTGCCTGTGAGAGGAATATCGTATCTAAGGGTTTTGGCTGAAGGGATTGAATCGGAAACCCTGATACAGGGAATCCCGTATGTCTTTGAAATGGTCTGCAATCCGATGGATACGATATGGTTTTCTATTATTCCGGATTTGAATCATAACGGTATTCGGGATCCGGGAGAAGAATCAATAATCCCTGCTGATGCTTGTGTCATTGATAACGTAGCTTCAAGTGATGAAGTCCCATTCTTTGATAGCGACATGACCGGAGGTTTTATACATATCGACATGATCATACATATAATGCCGGGAGAATGGATATTACGGTTCTCGGATAGAATATCCTCAGTTTCAGCTTATTTAAATATTCTACCGCCTGACCCTCTGGAAAGGAGTGTTTCAGGTAGAATGATTCTGGAAGGAGTAACTCCACCTGATTCTGTATTTAGAAATTTGCAGATACTTGCAGGGATAATGGAGCCTCCAATGCTGATGTTAGCTATCCCTGACAGCATGGGGGATTATTCGCTTAACTGGCCTGGGGATGAAGGCATGATTATGGTTATGGTTACTTTTCCGGAAGGTGATCCCTACGATACGATGGTTTACGTCGATGGTCACGTAACCGGATTCGATATTTACACCGCATACGGAGGATTGAATAACTTTCATGTTTATGTCGAAGGAGAAATATCGAGTATTCAGCACCAGGGCGAATATTACTTTTTTGCGGTAAATTGCGCTCCATACAGCCCCATCGTATTTGAAATCTTTGTGGATAATGATTCAAATGGAACAATAGATGTTCATGATTACAGCTTATTCGATACAAGCTGGGTAATACAAGATAATGGCTATTATACATTCATAGGAGATGTCGAGGAGTCAGAAGGATTAATAAATGTTGAACCGCCATTTAATTTGCCAGTTGGGCATTATGTTATCAGGGCATCAGATCCGGCATACTCACTGTGCGCTCCATTGGCTGTACTGCCTCCCGATCCTTTGAACATGTCGATATCGGGAAGGGTGACATTGGAGGGTTTAACTCCTCCTGATACGATACTACCGAAGATATTGGTTGCAGCGCTTTATACTGATTCAACCGCAATTTATCTGGCTTTCTGTGATGGAATGGGGGACTATACCTGTTACTGGGCAGAAAGTCCCGGCACTCTTACAATGAAATTGTGGAAACCATACCCTCACCCGGATTATAGTTTCAGCTCAGTATCATTGCCAGTCACTGTTGACGAATTCGAAACGGGGGTGGATATCATTGTGCCAATTACGCACTTTGATGATTCCATCCTGATAAATTACAGCAGTGATCCCGATGAGGATCCGGTGAGTTCAAGCTCGGTTACTGCGGTTTATTTTGATCCCATAACCGGGATAGGTTTGGGTGAATTGCGTTTCGCTCCGGAACCGCCTATTTACATCCCGGTTCGACCGGGAAGCTGCGCTGTAGAGTTCAGGATCGATGATCCGCTTCATTATTATGTTTCCCCTCCAGATACGCTTTGGATGACTGAGACGTCTTACCCGGAAGATTATGATATCCACGTTAATTCGTCGTCATCGCACTTTTATTTATACCTTGATGGAATGAATCCTGATTCCCTGCCTGTGGGAGGGTTGGCGATCCCGCTTTATGGGACCGACGCCGAAGAACATACTTATTACTGTACTATTGAAATGTTTGGTGTTCTGGAGGACGAGGAATACAAAATAAGAGGTCACCGTGAATTGTGCGATGCGGATTGGAGAATGCTAATTCCGGAAGCGCTTCCAGGGCACTATTCCTCCACAGTGACCGAGACTACTATTACTATTCCGGAGATGCCGGGGCATCCGCGCTTCGATATGCATATTCCCGTTAACCTCGAAGGAATTACCGAAACGATCATACCATCAAATTTTGACCTGAAGCTGTATCCTAATCCATTTAACTCAAACGTGACCATTACCTTCCAACTGCCAGAACCAAGCCGCGCTTCAATAACTATTTACAATTTAAAAGGAGAAGCGGTAACTGAGCTTGTGAATGATAATTTTAAAACTGGTACCTATACTGTTAGTTGGAATACATCGACTCCGGAGTGCGCCAAACTCCCGACTGGAATTTATTTTGTCAGCCTGAAAACCGAATGTAATATGAGGATTAAAAAAGGTTTATTAATTAAATGACATTTTATGTTTTTGTTGTATGAACACATTGTACAAGGAGGTTGGGTATGAATAATAAAATAGTATTTTTTTTCTTATTTGTCATATTCCTATTTGTTGTTAATAATTTAAGCGCGCTAACTTACTTCAGACTATTGGTTGACGGAGAAGAAACAGACACTTTGATACAAGGAGTCGATTACTATTTTCAAGCTGATTGCGAACCATGGGATACAGTATTTTTCGTAATCTATGAGGATTTTAACGATAATGGTATCATAGACGGTCACGAATGGTCAATATGGGAAGGTTACGATGAAATTCCGACCTTAATAGATAATTATGAACACCCTCCTGAGGAAAGGGGAATTTTTATTGACGATATTGACCCTGATTTAGGGGAACTCCTCTTTGACGTTGATTTGTACTGGTGGGTTGGTGATTTTATCTTTAAGGTATGGGAAGGCGCTGATACTTTGGTAATACCCTTTCATATTGCAGCTCCTGAATCGCTTACTATGTCTGTAACAGGGCATGTAGTTATTGAAGGGATTACTCCACCAAATCCTGCATATTTTGATATCCTGTTCTGGGGTGGGTTATTTGGTCCACCTGAACCGATTTTCATGCTATTTAATACTGACAGCATGGGTACTTTTAGCTTCAACTGGGTAGGTGAGCCTGAAACGATAATAATTGGTTTCCTGGATCATGATCCTCCTTTTGAATCTTTAGGTTATAGAGTCGAAGAACTGTTTTATTATGTGTATGTCGATACTCATGTCACAGATGTTGAATTGTATATTCCAAGATTTGTGCCCGATACGTGTACGTTTCACGGGTATATAGCAACTTCGGAAGGAGAGCCGGTTACGTGCGATTCCCTCTTCATGGTTTATTATTTGGATAGGTATATCCCAATGCCGGACGATACGTTCTATGTCGATGCTGACAGCGGATATTTTGAGCTGCGTATTTCAATGGAGATGTATGAAATGATAGAATTGGGTTATAAATACTATAAAATTCCCACGTATCTGATGACACATTCTGAGTTTGGAATGGGTTCTTTCTATTTTAATGCATCTGATGAAATCCATGATTTCGAATATACCGATACACTTTTTGTAAAAAACGACTCATTCTGGGTTTCTTACGTATATGACTATCATACAACGCCCGTAATGATAGATCTCCCCGTAAAAGCGTCAAACAACAGGTACGGATGTACGATAGTAACAGTTCCCTATGGATCGATTGTTCCATTCTGGATATGTGACAATCACCTTGATACGTTTTGGGGTACGTGGTATGAGTTGACCCTGGCATCCGATGATGTTCTGCCTCCTAACTACGCTTTTTATAATGGCGGGAGATATAGTGTGAAGGTCGGTGATTCAGTTGAGATAATTATTGGTGAAATGCGTTCCTTCATATCTGGTACACTTTTTTCCGCAACAGGGGAAATAATTACCGATTCCACGAAATTTGTTTTACACCAGTACTCAGGGTCCGGCGGTTATTTATGGTATGGATACGAAATACCAATAATTAATGGTATTTATGAAAATACTCCTTTGTTCAGTGATACACTTTATTGGTTTGAGAGCGACACTTTTGCCGGTTATATGCGTCCTATCAATGACTGCCGTTCTTTCGTCCCGGGATACCATACTGCGAATTTTACGTTGTACCCGACTGACACATTTTTCTCACTGTATCTCGAAATCGATTCTTCCGACCCGAGGGATGACGTTTTCCAGGTGGAATTATACTCTCCGGAAGATGATGCAATGCATTCGAAGCGTATCCCCAAAAACCGCTGGGTGTCATTCCCGATCTACTCCGGGTTTAGCGAACCTTGTAGATTATTGATTAAAAACCTGTCTCTTTACGGAGCTTCTCCACTTCCCCTTACCAGGCTGGTCGAGAACAATGGGAACATTCCAGTCGAAGCGGGGGATAGTATTCTTATAAACATGGAAGCGCCCATCGATTACTTTATTATGGAATTTGTTGAAGACCCCGCCGACGCCTGGCAGCATAGTCTTTCCCCGGCTAGCTTGACTATATGCTATTATAGCAGGGAGGATACTCACATCGTTTACAGCTATGTTCCGAATGACGATTGCGGTATGTCATTGGAATTACCTATATTCTCAGAGCCCATGCTGGTTAAACCTGAATCACCATTCTGGTTTGACCTCCACTATTTCATTGCGAATCCTGATGAGTACCTGATTGTTGGTGGCGCATACCGCCCGGACCACGTGACCAGGTACTTCAACAAAGGCACCGGCGAGATGCTGCTCAGCCTTGACGGCTATCCCGCGGATTACCTCGGAGACGACACGATCTTCTTCCCTCGCGGGGATTTTTCGGGAATAGAAACCCCCGAGCACCCGGAGCACCACTACATCGCCGACCTCTTTCTCTTTCGAACGGACATGTTCCACCACCCTTACGGCGATGGCTCCGTGATGGCTTTCCACGATGTGTGCGACGGTGAATGGACGGTAGTACTCCCTGAGAGCCTTCCCGGCGGTTTTGTGCCAGCGGTGACCGAAACCACCTTCTATGTCGAGGACATGAGTATTTACCCTGATGAATGGCAGGAATTCCCGATAGCGATACCTGTAAAGAGCCCTGCTGGAGTACATGGGTACGTCAACCGCGAGCTTCGTTTCTTCGAGGCGAACCTCATCCAGGCGGACTTCTACGTTCAAGGCACGGATTCCCTCGCAGCCACCACGAGAGCCTGGCAGTACTATCCATGGGGACCACCATCCATCCTCGCAAAATACTATAAAAGGAACACCGAACTTCCCCCCAACGAATACTATCTGCAGCTTTCCTTCACCGGCTGGACAGCCGAGGAACCGATCATCTATCCTGAGCAAATAGAATTCAGCTATACGGGTGACAGCCTGCTGCTTCCCGATTCATACATAGCGATGACCCGG
>JAFGQG010000054.1 GCA_016935765.1 bacterium | reverse complement strand
TCAATAATGTACTTTTTGTCATTTATTTTTCCACAAATATCGTATACCCATTCTGTACTATATTCAGAAAAAAATTTAATTGAAACTTCATCAAACCATAGTTTAATATCTTTTTCAGATGAATCTGTTCCTTTAAAATATTTTTTATAAACTGTTTCAAAGCGAAAGTTTCTGTTTTCAAAAGACCTTTCTAATTCTTTTCTATAATTATTTCGTATTTTATACGTATAATCTTTTGAATTTAATTTACCTTCTTTCTCTAACTCTTTGAGCGCTGCAAGAATTTTATCATTACTTGGTAAAGTATTAATTATCTGTTGCAAATATTTTTTCAATTCATCTAGTGATATAAAATCTTCAACGAAATATAATATTTTAATTAATAATTGAGATAATGCTGATATGGTTAATGATTTACATGAAGTATCATGTCTTAAAAAGATTGTATATAGTATCTTTTTCATTTCAATCTCCGTTTTATTAAAATAATATTAAATAGAAATCAGGCACTTTCCGCGTCACGGTAGGACGGCCAGTCACCCGACCGCCCCCGCACAGATCCCGGCGTGCGAAATTACCACACCGGGCTCCTCGATAATACTCGCTTCGCACAGAACTAATTTGCAAATGCAGAAACCGGTCTTTCTACGATCCGGGGTCTTAGCACTTCAAAGTGCTTATATAACTCCCGGAATCCTTTAAAGTTGTAACTCCTTCTTTGACTTCTTCTGTTTAACCACTTAAAGAGCAAACGTATCACTCCGTTAAAATAATCCAGTAATCGCTTTATATTCCCTACCACTCCGTAATAATTGTAGTATCCTCTCAATTTCATATTCAATCTTTTAAATATCCACGTCATCCTTTTATTCCGGTTCATTTTAATCCAATCCGTGAACTTACTCAGCGCCTGCTTGTACTTCTTTTTCGATGTTCGTTTCCCGATTATGTCATTTCCTTTCCGGCTCGTTTTCCAGCGAAATTCAAATCCAAGAAAATCAAAAGATGTATGTTCCTCTTTTCTGAATCGTGAGAAACTGATTACCCGTGTCTTTTCTTTTGATAGTTCAAGTCCAAATTTCCCAAGTCTTTCCTCCAGCTCTCTATAGAAGGTTTCTGCTTCCCGTTTATATTGGAAAGCACAAATGAAATCATCCGCATAACGGCATATATATGCCTGTCCATCGCACTGTGGTTTTATTACTTTTTCAAACCATAGGTCCAGGACATAATGCAGATACACCTTTAAAAATAACAATTGGAACTCAACGAAGTTGAGATAGACATTAGATAACACAGGGCTTACTATTCCACCCTGGGGTGTCCCTGTTTCAGGATGTATTACTTTGTTGCCCTCAAGGATACCTGCTCTTAACCATTTCCTTATCAGTTTTCAACAAGATTGAAATCCAGTTATATAAAAAAGGTGACCTGATGAATACTTTGTCATTGATTCTTTGTTCCAGCATTTTTATCATCCATTCATGGTTTATGCTGTCGAAGAATCCTTTAATGTCCGCTTCAACTATATAACCGAACTTCCCGGTCATCAGAGTTTTTGTAATATCTTTAACCGCATCCAATGCCCCGATTCCAGGTCGGTATCCCCAGCTGCATGTCAGAAAATCCTGCTCATAGATCGCCATGAGTATCTTCGCTGCCGCCAACTGTACCAGTTTATCTTCTAACGCAGGTATTCCCAATGGTCTGAACTTGTTTTCTCCTTTTGGTATATACACCCTCCTTACCAGTTTTGCCTTGTACCGATTCTCTTTCAGCCGCTTTTCCAGGTTGATGATATTTTCACTTAAGTTCTTTTCATAGTCCCCGGCAGTTACTTTATCTACTCCACTGGCTGCTTCTTTGTTGATATCTAACCAGGCATCCATCAGGCTTATCCTGTTGATCATCCGGGATAAATCACAGAAACGATACTCTTTGCTTTCTTTAGCTCTTTTTGCTATTCCTTGTAGTGAGTTTTGCACATGTTCTCTGACTCGACTGTTCAGCATATGTTTCCTTTACAAGCTGCGTATTACCGTCAACCCCTTCCCCTTTAAACGTATCGTTGAGTGTAGCCGGCTCGCCCGTCCTCCGAGTACTATGAGTTGATCCGACTCCCTTATACCCTTTGGTCCTCCTCTATGGTCGATTGCAAGGACCTACTGCAATTTATACTCCTTGCATAAACAGTAGTTTCTATATCGTATTCACGAATGTTTGTTCACTCCCGTAAACGAAAGGTTCTCCGGTATATCCGATTTGACTTACTGTGCAGAGATATAAGGGTCTCTCAAGTTCTCAAACGCTTCTCTACATATCATGCCTGGAGTTTGTTGCTTTATGCAACAAACTCCCAAGGAGATTGTTTACAATCTCCAAGGTTCTCTGACCCCGGCGGACCCTCGGGAATCTTGCCCATTACGATTCCTCTGTGTTGGCTTCCAATTCCGTTAACAATGTCGCCCTCCGCTTTTATTAACGCTAACGGGGCTGAATATGCTTCAGGGAAGTGCGTTTCCCCTCTGGCCTATATGTTTCCCCAAGCCTTCTGTGAAGGCAGTACGCATTCGTGTGTTTTGTTCGACTTAGCCTGCTATCAAGGCCAGTATCTCCGCCACACACGCAACACTTGGTATGGGTGGCTGGCTAAGCC
>JAFGQG010000053.1 GCA_016935765.1 bacterium | reverse complement strand
TTAACCAAACATCAGAGAGAGTTGCTGGAAGAATTTGATATCACAGTAGGAAATCCCCACTACACACTATTGATAGTCTTTGGCGTAAACGATTGCTCAAGCTGTATGACCGAAAAAAAATACTGGAATCGAGTTACTCAATTTGATAATGTCGAGGTTCTGGCAGTCGGGTATCATGAGTTCGAGGATGAATTCTGGAAATGTATCCCTAATTA
Organism: bacterium; assembly: GCA_016935765.1. Lineage (GTDB taxonomy): Bacteria > UBP14 > UBA6098 > JAFGQG01 > JAFGQG01 > JAFGQG01. The sequence goes on along the minus strand of JAFGQG010000053.1, from coordinate 22,682 downwards.
CGGATTCAATTTCGAGGTACTTTATGATGGAAAAGCTGTATTTAAAAGCTTATTTACTGGTGCTGCAAAAACCCCATATAAACTACTATTAAAAGGAGATAAAATTGTCTACAAGGAAGGTCCGAATATGGACTCAATTTCCCAGGAAGCATTCTTTCAAAGGATTAGTGAAATCACTCAATAAACGCTTTATGCTTTCTACGATATGCATTATAGTATTCAGCTTGGTTTTCAACAGCTGCATGGACTCTTCCGGGGATACCCCAAATTTGAATCAAAAAGAATTCTCACTACACCCAATATATTTTCCGGTTAAGTGTATAGTTGCACAGGAAGGCTCTTTCAAAAACATCATCAGTTGCTCAGCTGAAGCTTATCCAAAACGAAAAGTAAAAATACTTACTAAAGTTGCAGGCAGGATAGAAGCAATTTATGGGAATGAAAACGAATATATTAAAAAAGGGGAAATGCTTTTCAGAACCGAGGACCCTCAGCTTGAATATTCCTACCAGCAAGCGTTAGCTAAAGCAACGAGATCCGCAATCGATTTTGCTCTTGAATACACTTCACATAACAGCGAAGATGATGAAATTACCGATTTCCTCTCCGAAATCAAAGAACTTGACTTCTCAAAAGCTTCAACCGGAACACTGAGAAGACTGGATAAATTCCTGGTTTCACACCGATCCCTCTTTGTTAAGGCTAGCTACTCTGGTTTTTATGATAACCTTTTAAATTTGAGAAAATGTAAGCAGAAGGTTCTGGACCAAAAGTGTAGGGCTCCGTTCTCAGGATATATAGTAGATTTAGTAGTCCAGAGGTATCAGAACGTTAGTACCAACCAGGAATGCTTAACCTTAATCGATGAGAGTGAGATAATAATTAAAATGGACGTCCTGGAAGAATACATAGAAGAAATAAAAAAATATAATGAAGTTACTGTTAATTTCCCCGCTCTGCCTGAAACCAGCTTCTCGTGCAACATTACTAGTATTTCTCCCCTAGTAGATCCACAGACAAAAACATTTGAAGTTGAATGTGTTATAGGTAATAAACAAGGGAGAATAAACTCCGGTATGTTTGCCTTCTGTTATATAAGTTCAAGTTCGATAGAAAATGCAGTAGTCGTACCAAAATCAGCCATAATATTTTCTGGTGAAAAACCAGCGATATTCTTAGCAAGTGGGAGTAGGGCATTATTTACAAAGGTAAAATTGGGACAGGAAAATCCGAATCAAAGTGTTATTCTAGCGGGGATAGAACCTGGAGACACCGTCATCTATGAAGGACATTCCACCCTATCAACGGACGCCCAGATAAAAATACAGCAAATAGACACGGTCGCGTATGAATGAAGAACAGCATATTTTACAGAAGACCAATAACCTTCCTTTGCATTTTTATAGCCTTGCTGATAGTAAGCCTGGTTGCGGTGAAGTATATCCCTGTTTCATATTTCCCCCAGTATTCAAAACCGCGTTTATACATAAAAACATACTGGCGGGGGGCTTCCCCCGAACGCATTGAAGCTGAAATATCTTCTAAAATCGAAGCCGCATGCTACCAGGTAGATGGGGTATCCTCCATCGAATCCTACTCCTTCCCCAATTACTCACGGGTAGAGGTCAAACTCGAAGATTATGTAAAACCTGAGTACGTGGAGGTTGAACTTAACGAAAAACTTCAACAGATCAGGGATCAACTTCCTGCCAATATTCAGCCGCCGGAAATAACCCAGGAAAAAACCATTCTGGATCTCAATTACAAGATACTTACCCTGCAGCTTTATGGGGATGCCAGCCCTGAAGTTCTATCCCGAGCTGCAGACCGCATAAAAACCAGCCTGGAAAAAACCGAAGGAGTTAAGGAAGTGAAAATCTGGGGGAAATCCCAGCAATCACTACAGATAACCCTGGATATGGATAGAATGGAGTATTATGGGATCTCCGTCTTTGAAGTAGCTGAAGCCTTAAGTAAACTGGAACAAAACCAGGTACTAGGTCCTTTGAACTCAAAGGAACTTCAGCTCTCTCTATTATATAAAGAACCTGAAAACATTGACGAAATCTCAAATACATCTATCATGCAATTAGCCACGACGAGTATTAAACTAAAAGACCTCGCGGATTTAAAAATATCCCCGGAAACCAAACTCACCATCTCACGTATCAACGGAAAACCAGTCCTATCGCTGGATGTCCTAAAAAAAGAAAAAGTAAACGTCATCTCAGTGGCAGCTAGAATTGAGCGCCAGTTGGAGGAAATGCGCCCGAAATTAACCCAACAGGGAATCGAAATTCTCATAAAGGAGAACGTGGCAGAAGGAATACAGAAAGAGATCAACGGGCTCTATAAACAACTCCTTCTCTGCTTTGCCATAATGATCCTCGTCCTGCTCGCTTTTATCAGAAATTTCAAGCTCGTAATCATCGTCATCATCAGCGTCTGCTACACAATGCTGCTAACTCTTCTCGCATTCTTCATCTTGAAGCTGGAGATAAACCTCATCACAATCTCTGCGCTCATACTGAGTCTCGGTATCCTTATCGATAACTCAATAGTGGTGTCTGAAAGCATCGTAAGGAAATACAAGGAGACAAGCTCGCCAAAATCCAGCTTCTCTGAAACATTCAAGGAACTCCTCTTCCCCATTCTCGTTTCGTCACTCACAACGGCAATCGTGTTCCTCCCTCTCCTATTCCTCGAGAATGAAGTTCAAAGCATCCTGCTCCCTTTCGCGTTCGCGGTAGTGCTATCCACTTTCATCTCCTTCGCGGTATCGTTCTCCCTCACGCCATTCCTCGTCAGCAGGTTACTTAAATCTAAGTTCAAACTTGCGAAGAATAATACCACGCTGTTCGGTACCCTCAAACCAGTCTTTAGATTCACACTTAAACATAAAATTTTAATCCCCGGGATATTCGTTGTGCTTTTCCTCGTCTCCGCGGCGGTCTTTCTCTACGGGCTCCCCAAAACGCCCTTTAGATACAAACAAAGCGATAATATCGTCATCAACTTCAACTTCAACCGGAACACCGAACTGAAGGACGCAGAAGCTCTAATCAGCGAGATAGAAAGCGTCATCCAGCCGTTCAGTGAAAGCGTCCGGTATTACACCATCACCGCCACGAAGAACGAAGGGGTCGTGCAGATCGATTTTTCTGACGATGCGCTCCGAACCGCTGTCCCCTCCGAGTTGAAGAACCGCCTCGCGGCGTGGGCGAACCAGAAGGAATCGCTCGATATACTCATACGCGGCATCTCGGATTCGTACACCCGCCAGGAGCTGAACCTCCCGCAGTACATTCTCAAGCTGAAGGGGTATAACTACCAGTACCTGAAGAACCTCGCGGAGGATATCTCGGAGAAGCTGAAGGAGAACCGGCGTGTCCAGAACCTGAACTGCAACAACACCTCCGAGTCCATCTTCTATACCGGCTCCAGCGCGTACAAGCTCTCGTTCATACAGGGCTTCGAAGGGCTCTTCTTCAACCGCCTCGACCTACTTCTCTACCGGCTCTACCCGTACCTCAACCCGCGCTTCTACTCCGGGATCTTTCATATCGGCGAACTATCCCTCCCCTATTCCGTGTATTATAAAGGAAGCGAAGGCTTCAACCTCTTCCGCCTGAAGGATTTCGTCGCGCCGGGAACCCTCGAGAGACCGCTGAGGAAGTTCGCTAACCTCGCCCTCGAAGAGCAGTCAGCGTACATATACAAATCCGACCAGCAGTACCAGAGATTCGTTACCTACGACTACTACGGCGAGATGCGCTTCGGGGATAGGTACCTCGAAGGGATACTCGGCTCGATAATCCTCCCGCCCGGATTCGAGATAAAGAAGGAGCAGGCATACCAGACCACCTTCTTCCAGCGCGATTCACAATGGGTGTACATTCTCCTGCTCACCCTCCTTCTCGTGTACATCATCATGGCGGCGCTGTATGAGTCGTACTCCATCCCCTTTCTCATATTCCTCGTGATACCGTTCTCGTTCACCGGCGTGGTCTGGATATACTTCTTCACGAACTCCGCGGTGAACCTGTACTCCTTCCTTGGCTTCGTGTATTTCTTCGGCATCGTGGTGAACAACTCGGTGATACTGCTCGACAGGATACACGAGAACTACAGGGCTTCGGGATGCCTGGAAGGCGCTATCGAAAAGGGGCTGAAGGAGCGGCTCACTCCCATACTTATGACCTCCCTGACTTCGGTGCTGAGTTTCATACCGCTCGTGCTCATCAGCAAGGATAGCATCTGGTACCTCTTCGGACTGACCATAATCGGCGGGATAGGTTTTTCGATAGTGGTAATACTGCTATTGAACCCGGTGTTTTATGGCATTCTTGTGAGGGTCAAGGAGAAGGTTGGAGGAGGGAGTTTGTGATGGTACATTTAATTGCATGGATCCCTCACCCCGCTGAAGCGGGGATTCGGGATGACAAAAAAAGAACAATGCCGAATGCGGGGACTCCGGTTGACAAAAAGAGAACAATGCCGAATGCGGGGACTCCGGTTGACAAAAAGAGAACAATGCCGCAAGCAGGGACTCCGGTTGACAAAAAAAGAACAATACCGCAAGCGAGGACTCCGGTTGACAAAAAAGAGGGAATACCGCGGACTGGGGTTCTGGATTACAAAGAGAAGGGAGCGTAGAATGACCATTCCGGATTTCAGCGTAAAACGCCCCATCGCGACCAAGATGATATTCCTGCTCCTGATAATCGTAGGGATGTACTCCCTGAGACACCTGCCCGTGAACCTACTCCCCGACTTGAATTACCCCCATCTTCGCGTCGTTACCGAGTACCCGAACGTAGGACCGCGGGAGGTCGATAATTTTGTCACGAAAAAGATAATCAGTCAAGTAAATGGTCTGGAAAATATCAGCAGTATCAGGGGGTCGTCGAAAGATGGCGTGTCGGTCGTCAGCATAAAGTACAACTGGGGCACGGACATGGATTACGCGCTGCTCTTCCTTCGCCAGGCGCTGGACCAGGTCGCATGGTCGCTCCCCCACGAAGCTTCCCGTCCTACTATCCTGAAGGAGGACCCGTCCCAGAAGCCCATCATGGGCTACGCGCTCCTGAGTGAGAACCTCCCTGCCCTCTCGGAACTCGCGCGGAACGTTTTCGCAAAGCGCTTCGAGGAGCTGGACGGCGTCGCAAAAGTCGATATACTCGGGGAGTATCGAAGGAATATCCGCGTCAACATCGATCCCATCAAACTCATGCACTACGGCTTGAGCTATGACGAAGTGGCAGAAGCGATCCGGTGGAATAACCTCACATTCATGGGCGGGACAATAGCGCGCGGGGATAAAAAATACTCCCTCAATATATCAGGCAACCTCGTCAATATCGAAAGCCTGAAGAAGGTCGCTGTCATGAAAGGGAAACACCCCATCCCTCTCGAGCAGCTGGCAGCCGTCGTTTACGATTACGAGGAAAGCTACAACAAATCACTATTAAACCAAAATGAGACCATAGGATTGATGATATACAAGGAATCCGCGAAGAACATACTGAAGACTGCGAAGAAATTAGACGCCGCGGTGGCTGAACTAAGACAAGAATACCCTGGCGTTCAATTCGTCGGGATAATGAACGAGGCGGCATTTGTCCGGTCATCGGTGAACAACCTTCTCCAGTCACTCGGGCTGGGATCTATCCTGGCATTCTTCGTGCTTCTCGTGTTCATTCGCAAGTTCTGGAAAACACTCGTCATCTTCATTAACATCCCGGTAAGTATCGTGATTATAATAATGGTGATGTACTTTCTGAAAGTGGATATTAACGTCATCTCCCTTGCTGGGTTAGCGCTCGGGTGTGGGATGCTCGTCGATAATTCGATAATAGTCTTCGAGAACATACACCGCCATGAATCAGGAAAGCTGGATAAACAAACCGTAGCAGCTGGAACCAACCAGGTCGCCAGAGCGATCACTGCATCCACGTTCACGAATATCTGTGTATTCTTCCCGCTTATCTACCTCTCCGGCATCACTGGTGAATTACTCAAGGACCTGGCATTAACCGCAACCGCGTCACTTGCCGTATCCCTGATTTCAGCGCTGAGTTTGATGCCGTCCCTGCTGGTTACACGAGTCCCGTTACTATCATTTCTGAGAAGGTACAGACGTGCCAAACCATTCAAAACTAAACGCTTAGCACTTCGAGTATATGAAAGTATTCTTGAGTTTTTCCTGAAGCGCCGTGTAATCCTTCTGCCAGTACTCATAATAGTCTTCATGGTGGTTCTATTCTCTGCGGGGCATTTAAAGAAAGAGATATTCCCTGAAACCAGTACCGACCTTTACGAAGTACATGTACAAATGGAGGAAAACACACCGTTTGACAAGACCGTGGAGAATGTCCGGTCTTTAGTGGCTTTGCTAAATGATAGTATTTCCGGCTTCGTATTTTCCAACATTGGGATGTCGCGCACGGGATCCGCGTTCGGGTCAGAGTCGGTAAATTCAGCAGTGCTTACTCTTCGGTGCGACCGTGAAACAGACGCGGAAAAAGAGATCCATGATATTATCGATAAGGCTGATATTGGGCTTATTCATGCAGAGATAAAACAGAAAAAGAACGTCCTCGAACGCCTGGGAGAAGAATTGGATTATGAATACATAGTGAAGATCAAGGGGAACAACTGGGATAATGTGGAAACAGCTTACCGATCGATGGTGGCAGGTTTGGCAAATGCTGGTTATGATGTAAGTGATTGGAAACTCGCGGGAAGTTCGCTGACGTACAGATTAAGGGTCCGGCAGGAGATGCTCGAGAAGTACGAGATCGCCCGGGGTGCCTTGCTGAAGTTTATCCAGACTCAACTGCAGGGATTAGAAGTATCGACCTTGAACCTGGTTAACGAAAGCTTTGAGATAGTATTAACTCCGCGTAAGAGCAGGGATCTCCTCGTGAACAAATTTCTGCATTTAAATTACCAGAAGGGGAAGCTGCTTATCCCTCTTGGGAGGCTGGTCCACCTGGAGGAAATGAGTACTGTTTCCGAGATCACGAGCGAGAATGGTGAACCCACGATTGAGATTCCGCTGAAACCGGGCGCTAATGATTCCAGGAATATAGAAAAGGAATTCAGGAACTTCGTTAAAAGGATGAACTTGCCTGATGGAGTTCAGATAACTGTAGAGAGCTCCCTTGTGAAGGTAAAGGGATTTTTGCTGCCCCTGATAGCGGTATTCCTTCTCTCACTGGTGCTGATCTACAGCGTTCTGGCTATCCAGTACGAATCGCTGACCCTGCCGCTTATAATACTGGTGTCTATACCATTTGCGCTAACAGGCACTATATTGCTGATGCATATAACGGGTACCTCCTTGAACATCATTGCGTTAGTGGGAATGGTCGTGCTTATCGGCGTAGCGGTGAACGATGCTATTTTGAAGGTTGATTTCTACGAGAAGTGGAGGAAAAAAGGAGAAAACCTGATCTCTGCAGTGAAGGAGGTGGGGAAGATTCGACTCCGTCCCATTGTGATGACATCATTCACAACAATTTTTGCGTTATTGCCTATTTTGCTTCTTCCCGAAGGGAACACCGACCTGTGGAAACCCCTGGCGGTAGTAATTATCGGGGGACTATTCTCATCAACGTTCCTGACGCTGTTTGTTTTGCCCGTTGTGTATATAACATTTATAAACAAAACAACCAATAAAATAGAACACGAATGACACGGATACAGCAAATAACCACGGATAAGAAGAATCTGTGTAAATCCGTTCAATCTGCGTCATCCGTGTCCCATACTCTTTTTTTTCTTGCTTTTCTCGCCAAACCTTTTACTTTTATACTCAATTCACAGTAGATTGTTTATCAATAGATTTATTGACAATAAAGTAAATCAATGATATGATAACGAAATCCATAATCTTTCTTTTAATCCTTCTCTGTGCAATCTCATGGTTCTCTTGCACCAAAAGCTGGGAAGGACACCCGAAAGACCCCGTGATTCTCAACGAGATGACCATCCCCGAAGACCGAATCACACGCGCACCAAACAACGACGTCACCGAGATATACCTTGACCGTATGGGACTCACCGACCCCGACTGCCTATACGGCATCGAAGAGTACAAACAAACCCTCACACTGCTATCACTCTTCGATAATCTACTCACTTCTCTCGACGTTACTCCCCTCTACAGTCTCAACAACCTCGAGTATCTCTATCTCCACGAGAACGATTTCGACTCTGCTGCCTGCGAAGAAATCTGCAACCTCACCACTCATTACTATTTCTCAGGCTGTGTGCATGATTGCGAATGCTTGAAATAAAATAAAGCAATGAAATACATCACATCTCAATACGAATACAAAATTATGAACAGTATTGAATAGAATAGGCGTTATTCAATTTCACTCCCTTTTGATAAGTTTTACTGGCTGGAGATTATTGTAGATGGTGATACACTACTGCCTCGCACTCGACTCGTTACAAGCCCTTACGCTTTTAGAGCTTCTGTTGCAGACAGTTTAGACGGATACGACCATGATTGGGAAGTATCAGGTGATAATATATACCGCGAAACCTGTAATGTTGGCATAGGAACAGCAACACCATCGACAAAGCTTGATGTTGCCGGAAATATAAATGGTTAAACTCAAGTTTGATACCTGATATTGCATAACTTTTTGTATTATAAGGGATTAGGCAAAAGCGAATTTACAAAACGCACACTCGGTTTTTCATAATTAATTGAATGACATTATCTTATAGATAGTACTGCAGGGGGAACCTTGATCGAAAATGATTTGAAAAGTTTCCGTTGCGATCTGTTTGGTTCATCCCGTAATAAGACCTCCTTGTCTTTTACAGCTATCCACTCGACTTCCAACTCTTTCAACGAAGTTTTGAACTCCTCATACACATCATCTATTTCAAGTTCTTTAAATCTCTTAAGCAAGGTAAAATCTACAACCAGGGATAAAAAGGAAGCGTAGACATGCCCCTTTATCCGATTACTATCGCGGTGATACACCGAAGATATTTTCAAAACAGGCTTAAGTTCCTTGAAACATCTCTCTATTATAAACAGCTCTTTATATATGTCAACAGCATCTTCAAGACTGGCAAAATTGTTGGTAGAATTTAGTATATAGCACACAAATTCGTGTAAAAAACGCTTTTGACTAAGTTTTTTCCTTCCTGTTTCTCCAGGTTATTCTCTCCTGCAACCCCTTCCGCCATTTTAAGAAAAATTTTTCTTCCGGAGCGTTTACTCCAATCTTTATAATTGCTTATATTGTAATTAATTCAATAAATACCACATGCCCGATAGAGTTTTTATATGTGCGGTTTTTGTTGACATATATGCTATTAATTACTATTTTCAATATTAGGTTTATAAATATAACAGGTTTTTGCTGAGAGTACGTTTATCCGTATATAAGTATCTAAAAAAGGAGAACACAAATGAAACCCAAATCCCTTCGTTTCGTTGTTCCTTTTTTTGTTTTTTGTCTTCCCTTCTTAATTCTTCAATCACTAATCGTTAATCGTTATTCATCTTTAGCCGCCTCTGTTCCCCCGCAGATAAGCTACCAGGGCAAAGTAACCGACACTGCCGGCGTGGGAATCACCGACACTCTCGACATCGGCTTCAGCCTCTGGAATTCAGATGTGGGCGGCGACTCGCTGTGGAACGAGACCCAATTAGCTGTTCCCATAATTAGAGGTTTATTTGACGTCCAGCTCGGAACGGTAAATCCTATTGCCCTCTCGTTCGACACTACATACTGGCTGCAGATCATCGTTGATGGCGATTTGTTACTCCCCCGCACTCAATTGACCACCAATCCTTATGCCTACCGGGCGATGTATGCAGATTACCTTACCGGTGCCACTGGTGTTTATGGCAGTGGGATGAACCATTACCTCGCAAAATGGTCCGGAACTGGTTCCCTCGAAACTTCAATGGTGTATCAAGCTGGTTCAAATGATATTGGTATCGGTACTGTTATGCCCCAAGCCCAGGTACACATTGCAGTTGATTTGGATTCGATTCTTGATCATGAAGCCCCCGTTTTTGATTTCGAAGCAGATAGTATTCAACCATTTTTCAACTTTGAAGGAAATGATGCAGATTGGTTTATTACATCAGCATTATCCTATTCCGGTCGTCAGTGCCTTCAAAGCGGCGCGCTTGATTCCGTGGAGAGTTCAATGATTGCATACTATAGTATAATATTATGGGACGATACCATTAAATTCGCATTTAAATTGAGTTGTGGGGATTCCGCTCGCTTAGCCTTCCAAATTGGCGAAGATTACTATGAAGAATGGACTGGTGAGATTGATTGGACATTGGTTTCCGTTCCTGTCTCGACCGGAGAGTATTTTTTTACATGGACTTACTATAGAGAATCTGAAGGAACTCATGGCGATGGTTCTGCATGGATAGACCTGGTATCGTTCGTGACCGATCATTATGAACAATACTCACTTGACTCCGCGGCATTATATGTTGATGGCTTGAATTTCAAACCCGCCGCCCTTTTCATGGGGGGAAATGTAGGCATTGGAGTGAACGATCCCACCCAAAAACTGGATGTCATGGGAGAGATCCAGGCAACAGGATTGAATGTCACAGGCGAGATCCAGGCAACGGGAACCGGGGCAAATTGTTTTGCAGGCAAAGTCGGAATCGGAAATACCGCACCTGGAACCTTTTCCCCGGATTTCAACGACCTGGTTGTGGGAAGTGACTCAGGAAGGAATGGCATTACAATTCTAACTGATTCAATAAGCAGGGGAGCACTTGCTTTTGCGGATGGCGCTTCCGGCACATCCAGATACAGCGGTTTGATATACTACGATAATCTAAATAACGGGATGTACCTTACAACTAATGGTGAAGGCTGGGCTGACGGAGGACAGGTCTTCGTCATAGATTCACAGGGTAATGTCGGTATCGGGATTGATAAGCCCGTTAGTTTCTATACAGATTTCAACGACCTGGTTGTGGGTAATGGCTCGGGGAGACACGGTATAACCATCTATTCGGACTCCCTGGCTCGCGGTATGCTGGCTTTCGCTAAAGATACATTTGGGACAGCAGCATATAACGGTTTAATTTACTATAACCATGTTGTGGATAAATTCTTCATCACTACAAACGGTGAAGGATATGTCACTGAAGAGTCTAAAACTTTCGCTATTGATAGGGTAGGGAATGTCGGTATCGGCGTACTATCTCCGGAAAGGAAGCTTCATGTCAGGGATGTTATGCGTCTCGAACCGCGGTCCACAGTTCCATCGAGTCCTTCTAAAGGGGACATGTATTTTGATAGCAACGAGAATAAACTTAAGGTTTACGATGGGACTACATGGCAGCCTTGTTGGTAGAAATTATTTATGAACGATACAAAATTAGGTATATGATTTGAATTTAATTTATTCTATAGAAGGAGAACCCAAAATGCAACCAAAATCCATTCGTTTCGTTGTCTTTTTTTCTTTTCTTTGCTGTTTACTGTTTACTTCTTACTGCCTACTCTCATCAGCTGTACCACAGCAGATGGCTTACCAGGGCAAGGTAACCGACACTGACGGCATCAGCATCACCGACACCCTCGATATCGCCTTCAGCATCTGGAATTCGGATGTGGGCGGCGACTCGCTGTGGAGCGAGACCCAATTAGCTGTTCCTATAATCAAAGGTTTATTTGACGTCCAGCTCGGTTCTGTGAATCCCATCGCACTCTCATTCGACGCTACATACTGGCTGCAGATAATTATCGATGGGGACCGGCTTTTACCACGCACACAACTTTCCACAAGCCCTTATGCCTACAGAGCAGTCTATGCTGATTCCATTAAGGGCACTGGGATTATTCAGGGAAGCGGAACGGATAATTACCTTGCGAAATGGTCTGGATCTGATTCACTTGAAAGCTCGATGGTGTATCAAACAGCTACAAACAAGGTAGGTATTGGAACTTTTTTTCCAGAAGCCCAGTTTCACGTAGTCGTTGACGAAGACTCCACTTTTGTTGACCCCCCGGTTTATGATTTTGAGGAAGATACTTTATACCCGTTTGTTCATGTCTCCTGGGACGACGCAGATTGGTTTATTACGGAGTCCTGCTCCTATTCGGGAACTCATTGTATTCAAAGTGGGGAGATAGACAACTTCGACTACTCAGTGATTCAGTTAAATGGAGTATCGTTCGTCTGTGATGATTCAATAAAATTCGCATTGAAGGTGAGTAGCGAGTGTGCTGATCAGCTAGTATTTATAATTGATGAGGAAACCAAGGGGCAGTGGTATGGAGTAGTGGATTGGATAATGCTTTCGTTTCCGGTAAGCGCTGGAACACATGATTTCACCTGGTATTATCATAAAAATGGTTCACTTACTGCGGGGAGTGATTGTGCCTGGATAGACCTTGTTTCGGTTGGGGTTGGTTATTTTGAAGGTAATTCACCTGATTCTGCCGCATTATATGCTGATGGTTTGAACGTAGCTCCTTCTGCCGTTTTCATGCGTGGGAACGTCGGCATCGGAGTTACCAATCCAACGAAAAAACTGGATGTAAATGGAGAAATACAGGTAATGGGAGAGATATTGGCAAGAGGAAGTGGAGATAACTATTTTGCAGGTAGAGTTGGAATTGGAACCACAACACCAAACAAAAAACTTGATGTAATGGGAGAGATCCAGGCAACAGGAAGTGGGGATAACTATTTTGCAGGTAGAATTGGAATAAGGAACGACTACCCAAGTAGTTTCTTTAGTGATTTCGACGACCTTGTTGTGGGTGATACCCTAGGTAGAAATGGTATAACAATTGCTACTGATTCATTAAGTAGGGGAACACTTGCTTTCGCAGATGGCGCTGCCGGACCAGCTAGATATTCTGGCTTGATATACTACGATCACTTAAATGATGGGATGTACTTTACCACAAACGGTCAAGGTTGGGCTGAAGGTGATAATGCTTTTGTTATTAATGACCAGGGAAATGTTGGGATTGGTACGTTAAACCCAACACGAAAGCTGCATGTAGTAAGTGATTCCGTTGTAGCTATTTATGGTTTTAGTACTAATTTTCATGCTATTGATGGAGTGTCTTCTGGAGTCTCTTGTGCGGGAGTATTGGGCGCGACTGCAAGTTCTTCCAGTTGGGGAGTATATGGTTATGACGACTCGGGGGGAATCGCTGTCCGTGGATTATCAAACTCCGCGAGTGGTACAGCAGGATATTTTACTGCAACAGAAGGAGGATATGGCTTAATAGTCAATCAAGGGAACGTCGGCATCGGAGAGACAACTCCATCCCAGAAACTTGATGTAAATGGCAACGCTCATATTTCAGGTAACCTCACCGTTGATGGAACTTATCCCATAGACAACGATTGGACGATTACCGGTTCTAATCTATATTCCGCAGTCCCTGGTAAAGTTGGGATTGGAAATAGTTACCCATCCAGATTCTATACAGATTTCAACGATCTGGTTGTGGGTAATGGCTCGGGACGACACGGCATTACGATCTATTCAGACTCCCTGGCTCGCGGTATGTTGGCTTTCGCTGATGATACTATAGGAACCTCCGCATTCAGCGGATTGATTTACTATGACCATGCTATAGACGGCATGATATTTACTACTAAAAGTAAAGGATATGCAGATGGTCTAGATGCTTGTACAATTGACTCAATAGGAAATGTAGGTATAGGCTCCCTTACGCCGGGAGGGCAACTCCACCTGGCAGGTGCAGGAAATGAGGGTATAAACGCAGAAGGAATAAAACTCCTCATCTCACAATACGATAACGATGATACATTCTACACCTACCCAATATATGTTAAGGACGAGAACGATAATGCGGATTTCTATTTGAGATCAAGATCAACTGGCGCTGGAAAATCAATGGCTTATTTCCAGGGGGATGTAGGTATAGGAAATCAGCTTATGGACGGATTCTATAATGGTTCGAACGACCTCGTTGTGGGCTCAGGCACCCAAAACCATGGCATAACCATCTTCTCCGATGAGAATTATAAAGGTCTATTAGCCTTCGCTAAAGACACAACGGAAACTGGCGCTTATAATGGCTTGATATACTACGATCACTCCGACGATAAACTATTGATCACCACGGCGGGTGAAGGATATCCTGATGCTGACAATGCCTTTGTTATTGATGCTACTGGTGATGTCGGTATCGGGGAAACTTCACCAACCTATAAACTTCATGTAAATGGAACAGCTTATTCAACTGGAGGGTGGACTGGTTCTGACAAGGATTTTAAAACGGATATTAACGCCATACAAAACCCGCTTGACCTTGTAAGCGCCCTTAATCCTGTAAAATACCAATGGAAAGAAGGAATGGAAAGCTACGGTATTGAAGGTGGTAGATATGATTACGGCTTTATCGCCCAGGAACTCCAGCAGGTATTACCTGAACTGGTCAGGGAAGGCGCGGATGAACATCACCTCGCAGTTAACTATGATCATATAACAGCGGTGAACACCGCGGCAATTAAAGAGCTGCTGGAGAAGATTAAAGCGCTTGAAGCACGGATCCAAGAGCTGGAAAGTTCCCAGAAAAACGAATGATTAGTCTTTGTTAATAGTTCTTGACAATGTATAACATTAATGTTAAATGAAAGGGGGGATTATAATGAAACCAAAATCCCTTCGTTTCGTTGTTCTTTTTTTTGTTCTTTTCAATTGCTCATTGCTAATTGTCAATTGTCCATTGATAATTGCCTCCGTTCCTCCGCAGATGACCTACCAGGGTAAAGTAACTAACACGGATGGAGTCGGCCTCACCGACACTCTCGAGATCACCTTCAGTCTCTGGACTGCCGCGACTGATGCCGATTCTCTCTGGGGAGAAACCTAAACAAATGTTCCCATCATCAAGGGCTTATTCGATGTCAAGCTCGGTTCCGTTAATCCCATCGTGCTATCGTTCGACACCACGTATTGGTTACAGATAATCGTTGATGGTGACATTCTCTTACCACGAACACAGCTAACCACCAGTCCTTATGCCTTCCGGGCGAGATATGCGGATTCCCTGCTCGGGGAAACTGGAGTAACCGGTGTTGGTACTGAGAATTATATTGCGAAATGGGGCGCAGATAGCAGCCTCCAAAATTCGCACATCTTTGAAACTGACACCGGTGAAGTTGGAATAGGAACTCGGACTCCGAACTCCAAGCTGCATGTTGTTGTTAATTGTGATTCTATTATTAATGGTTTTATTCTGGACTTTGAAGAAGGTAGTATGGAACCCTGCACTACTTACGGCGATTCATTATGGACAATTCTTTACCCCTTTGGTTATTCAGGAAGTCATTGTATCTCTTGTGCTGGATATTACATAGAGGGTTCATACCTTGAACTCACTCACACATTCTCAACAGCGGATACCATCAGCTTTGCTTTGTGGCTCTACATGATGGATTGCGGTGAATTGAGCTTTGCTATTGATGGCTCCACATGTAGTAGATGGGAATACTCAGTTGATTGGAGTGTCTTTAACTACATGGTGGAAGCAGGTACTCATACATTCCAATGGAAGCTTAGAGAAGCGGGAATGTTGGCAGTTGCCGCGATAGATTTAATCGATATGCTTAATATAAGGCTTATTCCACACAGCGAACAAGCATTATTTGCGGATGGTTCAGGTACAGGTCCATCAGCGGTTTTTATCGGCGGCTCGGTTGGAATTGGCACAACTGTACCCACGAATATGCTCAGCGTTGAAGGGGATGGATACTTCACTGGTTCTTTGGGAACTGGGACAGCGACACCCACGAATATGCTCAGCGTAGATGGTGATGCGGATATTTCCGGCAATTTGGGAATAGGTGTAACTTCTCCGTCAGGTAAACTGCACCTTGCGAGTGATGGAGATGTCCTTTGTATCCTCGAGGCTGATATGGATAATTACAATGAAGGTGACAATCCACGCGTGGCATTTAGCCAGGATGGTGGTGCGGTAGTCTGTGGAATAGGGATCGCCGGAGAGACTGGTTCAATTTACACTAACTCATTGCAAAATTCTGGTTATATGGTAGCCGATAGTAACAATCCTCTTCAGTTAGGAACTGCTAACCAGGCTCGTGTAACCATCGAAAATTCAGGGGATGTTGGTATAGGTATCATTGTCCCGTCAAACCGACTGCACGTTGTGGAAGAAATTAACGCTGATGGAACGCCACCCAATCACGTGGCTTTGATCGAAAATTCCAGTACAGGAACTAATGGGGATGTTTTGGCCCTCCAGGTTAACAATAGTGAAAATCCAGGCACTAGCCAGAACTATATAACTTTCTTCAAGGGAGATGATACTTCTGTTGGTGAGATCGAGGGTAATGGCGCTGGTGGAGTCAGTTATGTCAGTGCTGCCGGGGATTATGCCGAAATGTTGCCCCGGTTCAAGAACTCTGAGTCAATTGAGGCGGGAGATATTGTGGGAATTTTTAATGGAAAGGTTACCCTGTCCACAGAAGGGGCTCATCAACTCCTCCCGGTTTCAACCGCACCTATAATCCTGGGTAATACTCCTTATGAAGAGAAACGTGAGAGTTACGAAATAATTGCCTTCATGGGGCAGGTGCCGGTAAAGGTGAAAGGAAAAGTCCAGGCGGGTGATTTCATCCTCCCTTCCGGGGATAACGATGGTGTTGGGATAGCGGTTTCTCCAGAGAACCTCCGCCTGGAACAGATAACAGAGATTGCGGGGCAAGCCTGGGAATCTTCAGGAGAGGAAGGAATAAGGCTAGTGAATGTCGCGGTCAATCTTCCCGGGAATTACAGAATTGCATTCCGGAAATTAGTTGATGAGAATATGAGGTTAAACTCAAGGATCGAGCGCCTGGAAGCAGAACTTCAATCACTGGTTCGAAAATAACGTCCAGTGTATTTTTTGAGTAATGTATATTCCGCTCCTCATCAATGTTTTTTTTGTGGAATTTACTGATTTGGTGTTTAGGAATTGATTTGTGTTGGTGTGTCTTCGGTTGAGGGATTTTGGGTTTGGGAGTTGATTTGTGTTGGTTGTGTCCTAATCTCGACTTCGTAATCAATGCTTCGCATGGCTTTAGTAAGTTTCTTTAAGAAACTTCGTCGAGCTCTTAGGAGTGTTTCTTCGAAAACTCGAATGGTAACCCTACCAGATGGGATGTTGTTTTTTTTTGTCTTAAAGGTGCAACCGTATTAACCCAACCTATCAGCCATCTGTAATCGCCCAAAGCCTTCTTCACGGTTGTTTTTTTTTCTTGCAAAACGACGGGAAAAGTATTATAATGGGCACAGAAAATCAAACGTGAGATTAATGTTATGATATAAAATTCTAAAGGAGTATTTTATGAAAATAAACATTGTTTATAAAGAGGAAAATGGATGGTTTGTTGGGCATATACAAGAGTATCCTGATTATGAAAGTCAGGGAAAAACGTTAGAAGAACTGAAAGATAATTTAGTTGAGATTTACAATGATATTCAAAATGGGTTAGTTCCTGATGCGGAGCCTTCAAGGTTATTGGAAGTAGCAATTTGAACAGAAAAAAATTGATAAAGAAAATTGAGTCAATGGGTTGTTTATTTATACGGCATGGGGGAAACCATGATTGGTACAAAAATCCACTCTCAGGAAAAAGCCAGCCTATTCCAAGGCATAATGAAATAGAAGATGGTTTAGCAAAGAGAATTATTAAACGCCTTTCTTAGGATCCCTTCCCAAAGAGACCATGTTTTTATTTGTCTATTTTACTTCTTGGTTCTGCTTGTATTTCTTTAGGAGCAGACTTGAGGGAGTGTAGGGGGCGGCAGGGGTTGTCATAATCCGCCCACCGTTGAAATATGGGTGTTTTGATTCATCATTATCAATTTCGGCATTATACACCCAAACAATAAAATGTAAATGTTCCGGCATAACCACAAACCCATCCAACCTCACATCATGATGGTCAGGTAAAGATTCCCAGACAGAATTAACAATTTCTCTGTTCATTTCATTTTCAAAAAATTCCTGCCTTTCAAAGGTACAGATTGTAACATAATAAGGACCGGGCAAAGCATAATTGTAACCAGGCTTTCTCAATCGCTTTCTTTCAGGAAGGGTTATCAGCATTTATTTCTCTCCTTCCACAATTTTTATTTCCTCTTCCGATAATCCCCCGATGAGATAACTCCGTATCTCACGGGGCAAGCTATAAAACTCATAAACAAACCCATCAATCTGCTTATCAATAGCATCCCTGAACCGTTCCAGTTGTGTCTTCTCTGTTGGATTCTTAACCTCCGCTATCTGCTTCTGTCTGTATCAAGCGACTGGTCTTAAGGTCATAAAACCTTTCGAATAGACGCATAGCGAATCATCCCTAACGCTTAATAATGTTTTTATTTACAAATTCCATAATAATTATGTGGTGTAATTGAAAATAATCAACCTATTTTTGGATTTTTTGATTTATTTTTCATCCTTCTTTTAAATACTTTTTCAAAATTTCCGGGTTGTTTATTATGTAATCACGGAATAAATTCAGCTCATAATTATTGCGGATAATTCTATCTTAAAACGAACGTTGCCAGGCAAATGAATATTCCCCAGATTTCCTGGTTTCTCTCGTAATTTGCGCTTTGAAATTCTGGATCACAATGGATAAATTCGGGGATTTAATTGGTGGGGGGATTTGGTGTTGAGGGGTTGATTGGTGTTGGTGTGGGGATTGAGGTTGATTCATTGATTGGTGTTGGGGTGTCCGGTTGTCATACATGACAACCCTACCAGATGGGACGTGTTCTTTCTTTTCTGTTGCTGTACTAACAAAATTCTTCGTCTCAGGGGTAGGGTATTGATGGATCAATACCGTGTAGGGGGCGGCAGGGGCTGTAAAAATCGCCAACCGTTAAAATACCGGTGGTTTGATTATTGGAATTTTTAAAAAAAACTCCATATTTTTGAATAATTTGAATTTAGTTCTTGCTTTATACAAATTCTTGTATATTTTATAAACCATTAATCTAATAGCTACACTGCAGCTTATCCCAAGCAGATGATCGATTTGTTCTTATTTTTGCCGTGGGTGGACAATTTCGATACAACAATGACCCGGCAAAAAAAAGGAAGGATGTATGAACATCTACGCAGGAAATCTGGACTTCTCCGTCCAGGAAAATGATCTCAAAGAGGCATTCAGTAAGCATGGTACGGTTAATGAGGTGCGTTTGATTACTGATGATCGGACTGGCAGATCCAAAGGATTCGCTTTTATTGAGATGCCTAATGAAGAAGAAGCGAAAGCTTCCATCGAGAGCCTCAATGGTTTCGACCTGAAAGGTAGAGAGATCAATGTTAATGAAGCCAAACCCCGTAATAAGGGTGGTGGCGGCAACTTCCGTGGAGGCAACAGAGTAAGTAATAGTAATAGGGGAAGCAGCAATCGCTGGTAATTAAACCTTTATTATAACTTGAATAACCCCCGGACCAGGAATGGTTTGGGGGTTTTTATTTTTATATCTGATAATCGGCAGCAAACCTTTTAAAACGAATGAACGGCTGATTAGGGGAAAAAAGTAAACACCTGGTTTATCAGGGATACGAAAGACAACGAGCAAATTCCCTGAAAATGCTATTTCAGCAAAATCCTACTTCAACAGTCAAGTTTTTTTATGTCCGGTTTTTATTGACATATTTCCTGATGTGTTCTATTTTGAAAACTGAGCTTGTAATCTTATAGGATTCTTACCGTGAAGTTATTCTTTTTAACATCCCCCCCAAAAAGGAGAATTTAAAATGAGACCAAAATCCCCTCGTTTCGTTGTTATTTTTTCTTTTTATTGCCTTACCTTCTTAATTCTTCACTCGCTGATCGTTAATCATTATTCAGTTTTATCCGCTTCTCTTCCCTCGACCATGTCATACCAGGGTAAGGTAACCGACACCCTCGGTGTTGGCATCACTGACACCCTTGACATTACCTTCAGTCTCTGGAATGATGAATTTGCAGGTATCAAGCGCTGGGAAGAGACCCAGACTAATGTTCCAATAATCAAGGGACTCTTCGATGTTCAACTCGGTTTGGTAAATCCAATCACTCTCGCCTTTGATTCCGCCTACTACCTTCAGATCATTGTGGATGGCGATTCGCTTGTTAGGTTGCAAAATCTGAAAAGATAAAATAGAGAAAATCGGGAATTCTTACTTGCGTTAAAACAGTTGAAATAATATATTAGGATTAAAATCAGGTAATAATTAAATACAAGGTGAAATGATTACCCAAAAGTACATAAATGGACTTAATAAAAAGAATATGATGTTTAATTAAAACATTTAAGGAATAACAATGAAAATTTTCGAGAAGCTTGAAAATTCACTCAAAAAAGAACCAAATTTTGTTACCGACAATGGGGAAATAAAAAAATGGGTTGTTATTAATAAAGCTCAAAACTTTGATGAAGAACTAATTGGGCTTTTATTAGAAGATAAAGAACTGAAAGAAAAATTTTTCTTTGATGTAAAAGGAGTTACTGTTTTTAACCAAGCTTTGTTTATTCGATTTTTAGAACAGAAAAATTATTTGAATGACAGCTACACCGCATATAAAAACAAAGTAGGATTAACAATAGACGGTAAGTATCTTAAACAACGCAATGAAGTTGCTCTTGTTTGGCCGTTTAAGGATTGCATCTTGGAAGGTGGACAAAGCCGTGAAGAAGAAAAAAGAGAAGAAATTTTCTTCAATGAAATTTTGGCACAGGACGAGATTACACAGCTACTTGAACCTAAAGTGTTTACAAATGCTAAAGTGTTTGATAAAGATGGTGAACATCCGTTTAGCAGTTTTACTCGTGATGCGGAGCTTAACAAGAAAAGGAAATTACCTGAAAATACTATTACTGACAACCTGATTATTAAGGGTAATAATCTTTTAGCCCTACATACATTGGAAAAGGAATTTGCAGGCAAAGTAAAACTGATTTACATAGACCCGCCATATAATACAGGCGGAAGTGGAGATACCTGAATCCTGCGTTAAGTTTTCTTTTCTAAAATATTATCGGTTTTTAACTAAATAAAAGCATTAATTTGATAAATTAATAAAGTTTAGTAAAATTGTGTTATATTTCTACTATCACAAAGCTTAATCTTCCCTAAAATAACCCTAATAGAAGAAATGTCAAAGAACCAAAAGTAACAAATTTTATCTAGCATAGAGCATGAATTCGCTTGATAATCTTATTATAACGCCACTCACCCATGGGGGGCGATAATATTTTAAGCACAACAACACCAGCATGTTTGACGAAACGAGCTACCAGGCTGAACAGGAAATACCTCAACCTTTTCATACGATAATGGCGGTATTCTCTTTTTAAAGCTATCCTCCTGAAAAGTCCCATTACCGTGCAGCAAAGAGCGGATACCCAGGCGGCTGTAGCAGTTACTCTGAAATCACCGCTTACTATTTTACCTAATGCAAATTCACCCTTTAATTCTCGAATTAATAATTATTGCCGGGCTCGAAGGTTATATTCCCGGAAAAGAGTGTGAGGTTGTTTCCCACTTCGGTTGGAAACGATAACACGATAATCCCATTGCATACCATCAAAGAGGTACATCTTCTCGTCCTTATGATAGCGTTCTACATAATAAGTCCTGAGTTTACCTTTACCTATTTTATGATGGAATGTTGCATATTCTCGGTCACTGCCATGATAGCTTTTAAAGCGATGATCCCCGATCTGGACAACAACAGCATCCAGTTTCGCACCCATTACTTCATATTCTACATTGTCATAACTTTCCAAAAGATCAAGGATACTATCAGAATAGAAACCCGCATCACAACGAACAAGAATATTATCCACCTGACTCGAAAAACGATCTAAAACATCCTTCATTTGATCATCTGCGCCATCGATACAATGAACCTCTCCACCACGAGTATCTATGGAAAGAACTGTATCCATATCATCCCAGCTGATTATAAGATGCTGAAAACAACGATCACCTGGTGATTCAGGACAATAACCTTTACAGGCATTTTCCTGATGCCCCTCAACTTTAGTCGCTGTCCCATCTACATCGATAGTCATACTTTCCGGTTTAGTATTGTTTAAAAGAACCTCGTTTATGCGAAATAAAAACTCCTGCCGAGACTCTGAATAATCTCCAATATACTGTAAATCACGCCGGATTGTAGTATCATAAGGAACAACGCCAGTGCTAAAAAGGGCCGGCAAAACCGAATCTGTCCGAAGCCTATCAACATCAGCAAGTCGCTCACCTCCACATAATATGCTGCTGATAAGAACCTGTAAGTTCTCTACTGGTTTATAGCTCCTGACCTTACGGATATTACCAAATACATCATCAAATAATCGTTTAAAGCCAATTTTATATAATAATTCAGAAATTGCATGTAATCCGCCAAAACTGCTTGCTTTTTTTTCTGATATTTTGTATCTTGTATTAACCATTTTGGTGAAACCTCCTTGTTTGGGTTTAGTTCTTTAAAACCATAATTTAAAACAAATCAGGGGGTTTCGCCATTATTTTTTTACATTTAACACCGAATACAGGTACTAGTCATTAAATGAATCTGCTTAAGGTGAATTAAGACGACAAACAACTTTATTCTTTTGAGAGCTGTATCATCAGGTTTTAGGAAGTGTTATAGTATGG
>JAFGQG010000052.1 GCA_016935765.1 bacterium | reverse complement strand
TACGTTTTTAAGGTTATTTACTATATGAGTGAGACATTTAAAATTTCAAAATCCCTCATTTAAACCATTCTATCCACCCGATTAGCACTTTATATCGTCTCAGCAACCTAAAATCGTTTTAAACGCATTTGAGAGTGTTACCCCCCTAAAAACAGCTTTTTTTACGATAAATGGCCCTTTTAACGCTTGCTAGATAGTCTTGACAGTCTATTTCCCCCCAAAAAATAACGAATTAAAATTTGCGGATAGAAACCATTTCAATTAAATCACCATTGACAGATGGTAATATTTAAACTATACTACAGCGAAAATACAGCAAGTATAGGAAACAATGAGTAAAAACCTTGATATTGATCTCATCATGGACAGGGCAGTTAATGCTGCCAGGGAATTCCGGAAGTACGAGCAGGACAGGACGGACCTAATCGTCAAAGCGGCTTACAGAGCGGGATTCGATAACCGGATTTCTCTCGCGCAGCTTGCCTGCGATGAGACAGGGCTGGGCATCTGGCAGGACAAGGTTATAAAGAATGTCATAGCTACTCAGTACGTTTATACTCACATCAAGGATTTTAAAACGGCGGGAGTTATCTCCGTTGACGAATCAGCCGGAATGGTTGAGATAGCAGAGCCACTCGGTCCTATTTTCGCGGTAACCCCTATCACCAATCCCACCTCGACAGTCCTTTTCAAAATTTTAATAACACTGAAGACGAGAAACCCGATAATCATTCGTCCGCACGGGGCGGCGCGCAAGTGTTCCATCGAAGCTGCCCGTTTATGCTACGAAGCCGCCCTCGGGGCTGGCGCTCCGGAAAACTGCATACAGTGGATTCACCGGTCATCCCAGCAGGAAACACTGGACCTTATGGCCCATCCTAAAACAGCATTGGTTTTAGCGACAGGATCGCTGGGATTGGTCAAGGCTGCTTACAGTTCGGGAAACCCGGCTATAGGCGTGGGTCCGGGCAATGTCCCTGTCTATATAGGGAAAAGCGCTGATGTGCCGTTCGCGGTGGAGCAGATAATTCTCTCCAAGACGTTCGACAATGGGACTGTATGCGCAAGTGAACAAGCCATAATTACGAGAACCTGCCGCGCCGAAGAAGTGGTAGCTGAATTTAAAAAACGGGGCGCTTATTTCCTCTCAAAGGATGAGACCGAGCAACTCGAGAAAATCGCGTACAACAAAACCCTGGGAGTGATGAATGTCGAAGTTATAGGCAAACCGGCGCACGTTATCGCGAAAGCGGCTGATATTGAAGTGCCCCCTGAGACCTCGGTATTAATTGCCAAACTCGATAAGGTTGGATTGGAATCGCCCCTGTCGCTTGAGATACTGGCTCCTATCCTTGCTTTCTACGTGGTCGAAGAATTCGAAGAGGCTATACATCTATGCAGGGAAATAAATAAACATGGTGGATTGGGACATACGGTAAGTATCTTCTCAAGGGATGAAGAAAAGATAAAGTTCTTTGCCCGGGAAATGAACGCAGGGCGAGTTGTAGTTAACACGCCATCTTCGCAAGGGGCAATGGGAGGTCTGTACAATACGCTCTCTCCTTCACTGACCCTGGGCTGCGGTCCCGGCGGGAAAAATATCTCCGCTGACAACATTTCAGCAAAGCACCTGTTCACGACCAAACGGATAGCTCGAAGGAAGTTGAACGAGTGCCTGGAAAATATGCCTTTAAAACGCTACCTGGATGGATCTGTAAATGCGCAAAACATTGAAAAACTTTGTAAATAAATCAGCTCTATGGATTTTGTGCGCGGCTGTTTTAATGACGGTTACCCACGGTAAATCCTATGCGCTTGATTACGATTGGCGCGACCCCCTCAGCGTCCCCGGAATTCTCGATGTACCTGCATGGACAGGGGTCTTGATGCAGGGCTTTGCCCTTACTGCTTCGCTGCTGTTGTCTTCACCCGAAAGCCATGTGGAGAATGTGCCCGGCACTTTTCGATTTGGCTCACATTATTACTACTCGCGAGCGGGATATTACCAGGGCTACCATCATCACCATACGGATGTTTTCGAAGGGAGCGCCGGATTCGGGTACTTCCTTCGTGACTGGCTCGCGGTCGGGGGCGATTTCTACGCGGTCAAGCTGCGGGATGACCGCTTGAGCACCGGCGGGATAGGCGGGAAATACTTCATCCGCTGGCACCTCGTTAGAAAAAGAAAGTGGAGCGCTTATTACGAAAACGGTCTGGGAATTCTCTTGACTCATGAGGATTTTCCGCCGGGGGGGACGAAAGTGAATTTCACCCCGGCTTATGGCGTTGGGTTCACATATAAAATGGCTGACCACGCGCACATGATCCTCTGCTTCAGACATTACCACATCTCTAACGGCGGATTGGTAGCCGGGGAGAATAGGAATCCCGGTTTCGATGCTAACGGGATATATTCGGGGTATCATTTTCAGTTTTAGTAAATCTAATAAAGATGATTATTATATTTTTTTGTTTGCCTCTTTTAAGAAAATTGATAACTTAATTATTAAAAATGTACAGATTTACTGAATATTTCGAAAATGAAGTTTTACGTAAGCGACCTTATATCAAGAAACGATGGTGTATTCAGGTCATAAAAAATCCAATTAAAGTCGAAAAACAAGGGATGGACAGATACCGTTTCCTGGGGTAAAATCGAAGCACTTGGGGATAGAATCCTTCGAGTGATAACCCTGGGTGATAAGATGACAATTCATAATGCTTTTCCCGATAGGAGGTTTAAAATATGACGATTAAGTATTATCCTGAAACAGATTCCCTTTATATTGACCTTTCATCAAAAACAAGTACTGACAGCAAGGAAATTTCTCCCGGAATTGTTCTTGATTATGATGAAAAAGGTAATCTTGTTGGGATAGATATTGATAAAGCTAGTGCTATTCTGGATTTTAAGAATCTGAATCTAATTAAAATTCCTGCTCCTATCCATGTTCTATCAGCGTGAAAGATAAAAAATGGGAAACATATTCGAAAAGATAGAATCAGTCAGGGTTCCTAAGTTGGATGAGATAATCGGGAAGCCCTTCAAGGTGCTGGACGATGGTTTCGTGAGAGTCATCGATTACATGGGCACGGACGCTTCGATAGTCCAGGCGGCGAGGGTATCTTACGGTAAGGGCACCAAGCAGATACGCCGGGACCGCGACCTCATCCGGTACCTCCTTCGGCACAGGCACACCTCTCCCTTCGAGATGTGCGAGATAAAGCTGCACGTTCGGGTTCCGATGGACTGCTGGCGGCAGTGGATTAGGCACCGGACCGCGAGCGTGAACGAATATTCGACCCGGTACTCCATCGCCATAGACGCCAAGCAGAAAACCCCGCCGGATGCCTGGAGAAAACAGGCGACCACAAACCGCCAGGCGAGTGAAGGCTTGGTAAACCCCGATACCGGGAAGAAGTTTACAGATGGAGAGAAAGAAATCCATGACCTGGCGCAGAAAATATACGAGGAGAGGCTCGAAGAAGGGATCGCAAGGGAGCAAGCCAGAAAAGATCTCCCACTATCTACATACACAGAGGCTTACTGGAAGATGGACCTCCACAACCTGCTGCATTTCCTGGAGTTACGCATGCACCCGAGCGCCCAGATTGAGATACGAAGCTACGCGAACGTAATCGGAAACGAGATCGTAAAGAGATGGTGCCCGATAACCTGGGAGGCGTTCCTGGATTACATCTTCAACTCGCTTTACCTGAGTTCAACAGACCTGGAAATAATCAATCATCTCATCGCAGGCGACACTGATAAAGCCATGAAGATAGCCAGAGACTATAAACTTATAACATATAAAGACAATGGTATCAAGAGAAATATAGAGTGCCTGGAGCTGGAAGAGAAATTGCGCAAGCTGAATATTCACATTCCCTGGTTAGGCAAAAAGTGACATTCAGATAGAAATTTTGAAATAGTGATTGTATTTTTTTACATTTTGAATGGTGAAAAAAATATTATAAATTTTTATTGACAAGATTTTAATTTCCAGTTAAATTAATTTTCGTTTGAGTAGAGAGAAAGATTTAACTTCCTACCTACCAGGTGTGAAAATTTCAATGGATCCGTCCGTAGAAAGCCATTTAAAGGAAGAAGCGCTTTTAGATTGCGACCAACAGGAGAAGACCAGGGAAAAGGTCAAGAAGGAATGCAGAATCACCCTGATCGGAATGATAGTTAATATTCTTCTTGCGGCGCTTAAATTCGCGTTGGGGATTGTCGGTCGAAGTCAAGCATTAGTAGCCGATGGCGTTCACAGCTTATCTGATATTACATCCGACATTGCGGTTTACTTCGGGATTAAGTTGTGGTCAGCGCCTGCAGATGAAAGTCACCCTTACGGTCACTGGCGAATGGAGTCAATGATAAGCATCCTGATAGGGGTGATAATTGCCGCTGTTGCTATAGGTATTGGATTCAATTCAGTTGTCACTTTTCGGGATGAGGATTTAACTCAGCCGCGTATGATAGCTTTCGTCGGCGCGCTAGTTTCAATTGTAGCCAAGGAGTTTTTATATCGGTGGACTAAGAAGGTCGGGAAGGAGACGAAATCCAGCGCGATTATTGCGAATGCGTGGCATCACCGCTCGGACGCGTTCAGCTCGATACCTGTAGCGCTAGCGGTCATCGCTTCAGTGATCAGCCCCAAATTAGCTTTCATGGACCATGTCGGCGCTATGGTCGTATCCCTCGTAATATTGATCGCTGCCTGGAATATTGTCAAAACTGCCATATCAACCTTAGCCGACAGAGGGGTGGCTTCTGATGTCAAAAACCAGATCGAGTCGATCGTCATGACTATAAAAGGAGTCCGTTCCGTGCATGCTATTCGCAGCCGCAGCGTCGGACCTGGGATACACGTCGATCTACACCTAATGGTCGATCCCGAAATAACGGTAAGGAAGGGACATGATATCTCCGAAAATGCAAAGAAGGAATTGATAGAAAACGGACCGGATGTCATTGATGTTATTGTACATATAGAACCGTTTGAGAAATTGAATGGCGAATAACGGTCAACGACTGGAGATCGAAGAATAAAAAAGAATTAATATATGAAAAATTAAAAAATCGAGTTTAAATGTTAAAATCAGGCGCTGAATTCAGCTCATGTAAAACTTACAGGTATGCTCTCTGGAGAACGTGGAACATCCATTTGCCAAGGGTGATGTTCATTGGTTTGAATCCTTCAACTGCGGATGAAGTCGTGAATGATCCGACTGTGCGCAGGTGTATGAGTTTCGCTATGTCGTGGGGCTTCGGTGGTATTAACCTAGGAAATGTATTCGCGTACCGGACATCGAATCCTCATAAATTAGCTTTTGTTGAGGACCCGATCGGTCCGGAAAACGACAGGTGGCTTCTCGAACTCTCGCAGCAAGCGAGCATCGTTGTCGCCGCGTGGGGTAACTACGGAGATTTCCAGCACAGAAGCGAACACGTGACAAAGCTGTTCCCCGAACTGTATTGCATTTCCAGGACGAAGCAAGATCATCCGGCTCACCCTCTCTATCTCCCATGCGATCTTGTCCCGCAGAAATTCATTCCGAATCATATTTAATTGATCCAGGAGCTGCATAAAAAGTTTTGTTGGTTTTGCTTCAAGGAAGCGGGTCCTTACAATCCTTAAGAGTTTCTTATTCTTTAATAATCATTATTCAATAATCGATTGCTTTTTTCTTCCCCACGGTTGCCAGGTAGATAACGAACTGTTCTTCCCCGTCGAGTTTCAGTATGGAGTTCATCTTATCGTCCAGGAAGGCGGCGATAGCGCATACGCCGCAATCAAGCGCCTCAGCGCTAAGGTAGAGATTCTGACAGACGTGACCGGCATCGATGTGCAGATAACGGTATCCTCGTTCGGAGTACCGCCAGTTCATGCGTTCAGGTAGAGCTACCCAGATGAAGGTAACGCCGCATCGCTTGACCATATCCTGACCCAGGCAGCCGTCAGTTATTTGGTTGGCAATCCCCGGTTCCAGGTTCTCCTCGATGAGTTTATGCTCCAGGGCGAGGTACCTGTAAAGTCCCGGTTCGAGGGTATCGACATTGTTTATCAGCAAAAAAGTCTCGAAGGCGTGCCGAGCGCCGGCTGATGGAACCGTTCTTAAAGTAGCGTGCGGGTACATTACTTCTTTAATACCCTGAGTGCACCAGAGCAAGAAGGAAAGCTCCTCGGGAGTCATAGGCAAATCTGAATAGTTACGAACGCTTTTCCGGGATTGGATAGCTTTTCTCAGGTCGAGTGTTCTTACTTCGATATCCTCAAGTTTCGGAAGGTCTATCAGTTTTTTGTTTTTGTCATAATCCAATTGCAATGGCGGCGGCGGGTATCCCTGCATCTGTTTGGACTTCTCCAAATATTTATATTGTGTCTTTTTTAAGAATTCTTTTCCTATGTTGCTCATGATTTTATTCTCCTGGTTAAACAATTTGTTTTATAATAAGGATTGTTCAAGAATAGTCAATTTTTTTAATAGGGAGTATTTACCAGAGTAACTGGGGATGAACCCTGATTCATCAAGGAGCGACCCATGATGTTAATTAAGGGATAGTACAAGAAATCCCTGGGAGTTGGTGTTGGATTAATTGCGCGAGAGATCGCCGAAAACCAGCGAAAGCTGGCTCCACGTCAGATAAGTGAGGGATTTTTAGAGGAGGCGTGTATCTTAAAACACTCAGTGGCTCTGTGTCTCTGTGGTTTATCTTTCTTCCAATTCGCTAATCTGCAATCATGTAATCGATAATCGGTATTCAATTTTTTCTGCTTACTCCCTGCTTTCCTTCAGGTTAAACGAGAACTATGCTTTCTCCAACTCGAATGTATATCCCCCCTCGACCTCTTTGTTCTGCTTCCTGTAGTTCATGATGTACTGTCCGCAATTCGACCCTATCATGTTCTCTTTCAGTTCCCCGATACTCAACACTACATCATAACCCGCATCACTCAAAATGTCCACTAACCGGTGGTGGTCATAATCAACAATAGCTGAAGATAGTTTATTTTCACGGGCTTTAAAAGTAGGATTGACCGGTGTGATCTTGATGAAAAAGTGCTCGGGGTCGAAATGCTTCAACATAATTTCCGGTTCGACCGGCATGTTTTCAGCAAGCGCGAAATTCAGCGTGATCTTCCTATCCCATTGGTTGTGAAACCTTCTGCCATACTCAGCCATCCTCTCGAAACTCCAGGTTTCCACCGGTATCAGCCATTGCCTTAAATCGCGATCCGTGGTATGTATCGAAAACTGGAACTGGAATTGCCCGGGATAGAGACTATTTTTAATATCAAGCAGTCGTTCAAAAAACTCATCCCTGCCTTTGGGAGCTATGGTTGAGAAGGATATCATTAATCCCGGCGCGTAGTAATATTCGGGAAGTAGTTCAAGCGCTTCAAGCACGTTATCATTGAAGGAAGGTTCACCGGTTCTCGCGAATTGTATCTTGAATTTCTCCACGGGGATATTCCCATCAGGGTACCTCTTCCTGACGAGATAGTCTATCTGGAACAGGATCTCTTCCACGGATAGTATCCCTGAGTAAAAGCCGCCGGCGTCGCAGAACTTGCAGGAAACTGGGCAACCGAAGAGGCTGGAGATAGTCAGTACCCATTTTTTCTCTCGAGGAAGGGGTGGCTGTACTGATTCCACGAACTCGATCATTTTGCCGTTGCCGGATTCAGCAACGTAAACCATTGCAATTTCATCTATGCCGGTTTTTGAAACGACTTTCATTTATCCATCCTCTCCAAGGATGTTTGTTTTATTTTCTTTATTTCTACAATAATTGACCACCTACGGCGGTTTGGCATCTACGATGTTATTAATTTTTGTTCTCTTTATAATAAATTTCCAGCGCGGCTCTCACTCCATCACCAACCGCAATTGCAGTCTGCCTGTAGCTGCCATTTCTTACATCACCTATCATATATAGCTTATCTTCGATGTCAAGATTTATAATTTTATTCCTTATCTCTTCGCTGAAAAAATCGAGCGCTGGTTCCCGCCCGATAGCTATCAGTAAGTAATCCGTTTCCATCTGTACTTCGCCTGTTTTACAAATGGCTCCTAAAACCAATCTATCTTTTTGATATCCAATGCTCGTTAAAGTGGTTTGAGTATTGTAAGAAATGTTCTTAACCTTCATCGCTCTATCGTACAGGATCTCCAGGCATTTAGCCGTGTTACTCCTGTTGAATATGTTCACTTCATTTTTCTGCGCAAGGTTGAGTGAGTAATCGAAAGCTGCGTCGCCGGAACCGATGATGACTATCTTTTTATCCTCTGTGTTCAGGAGGGGATAGACCTCGTAGAAAACCCTATTCTTGGCGTCTTCCGGGATAGCACAGTCATTGAATATTCTTGGTTTAGTTCCCGAAGCGATCACAAGGAAGTCAGATCGATACTCACGAGTTCGCGTGTTTACGCAAAATTTCCCTTTGGTATATTCTGCTTTGGTAACTTCATTTTTTACCAGTTCAATTCCCGCGCGAATGAATTGCTTTTCAAATAAACGAGCAAGTTGGATTCCGGGGATACCACCGGGGAAACCGGGGAAATTCTCAACGAGGTTGGCGTTTTTCAGTAAGCCCCCTATCCCGTTCTTTTCGATGACCAGCGGCTCGATCCCGCAGTGTTTAAGCTGAATCGCGCATGCCATTCCCGCGGGTCCAGCGCCCACGATTATGACTTTTCTTTGACTCAAATTGACACCTTCTCCTGTTTTATGCATTTTATTTCACTTTTACACATCCATCCAGCCATCCATCTGTTTCGTTGGTGGATTATATTGATTGGATTCTGTTATTGATCCTGGGTGGTTATTGATGAAGCGGCTAATACTTTACCCTAGCATATCCGCTTGCTTGCGCAACTCGAGAATCCTGCTCGAGATCTGCCTCTGCAAATTCCTGGTTTCGATTATTCCAAGAACCATGTTATCTTCGGAGACCACAGGAATAAACTCCAGAGCCTGTCGGTCTATTGCTTCCTTAACATCAAATAAAGGAGTTTCAGGGTGTGTTACACTGGTTACAGGTTCCATAAGGTCGTGCGCCAGGATCAGGCTTCCCAATTCAAAAGATGAAAACGCGTCCTTGATATTCTCGATCGTTATAACTCCAAGAAGTCTGTTCTCTTCATCGATCACGGGATAGAAAAGATTGTCGGTTTCACTGAATTTACTTAAAACCTGGGGGAGAGTTTGATTTTCGTTTATCAACGGTATATTGGGATCCATCACGTCCTTCGCCTTGCTCTGTGCAATGATGTCCTCTTCAGTAATATCCAGACCGACTTCATCAGCTTTGGTCAAGGCTACCTTGCAGCAATAAGGTCCTATTAGCTGAGTGATGAATGTCGTTGCCGTGATAACTATGACCAGTGTATTCCCGATATCCCCGGGGAAGTACTGTGCTGCCAGGATAGAAAGCCCGATTGCGACTCCCGCCTGGCTGAATAGACCGAACGGCAGATATTTTCTCACAGTTGCTGGGGCTTTGGAGATTATGCCGCCAAAATGAGAACCGATGGTTTTGCCCGAAAGTGTACCGACCAGGTAAACACCGACTATAGCCAGTGAGACGCCCGATAGATGCGAGATATTCAGTTTCGCGCCGATAAGCACGAAGAACAAAACGTAAATCGGCGGGGTGAATTGTTCCACCAGATCGAAGAGTATTTTTCCTTTCCTGGAACGGGAATTTATCAATATTATCCCGGCTGTCATTGCAGCGAGCAGAAGCTCGATCTTTAACACTATGGATAAGCCCGTTACGAGTAGAACGGTGCCGATAGAATACGCCAGCAGTCTGCCTCTTTCAGCATATTTCGTAACGATTTTCTTCAGTATCCACCCGGTTATGACGCCCACTAACACCGAGCCGCCTATTTCATAAAGGGTGTGCAGCAGTTTCATCCACAGCGTCATCTGGTGCTTGCCGGTTAGACTCCCAGCGATGGATGACGCAAGTACGAATAGCAGTAGAGCCAACCCATCATCGAGAGCAACGATACCGATGAGGATTTTTGTCAACGGACCGCGCGTTTTGTATTCCCTGATGACCTGGGTGGTAGTCGCTGGGTCTGTAGCGGAAGCGATGGCGCCAAGCAGCAATCCGAGTGACCATGCCAGTTTCCAATCCTTGAAGAGAAATGTCCCGATAACCCCAACAAACACTGTTACTAATAAAAATGGAGTGATGCCTTCGAACAATAATATGGTTACGAATTGCTTCCCGTATTTGGCGAGGACTTCCTTTTTTAATTCACCACCAACCATGAATCCTATCAGACCGAGCGCAAAGTAATTGAACGGTTGAAGCGCCTGTATCGTATCCTGGTTAACTATCTTGAAACCGGATTCACCAATTAATATACCTATCGCGATATAACCCACCACTTGCGGAATCCTGAGCTTTTGGAATAGCTGACCGCCAATCGTTCCGCCGAACAGCGCCAGACCTAAAAGGAAAAGTATATTAAGGTGCTGAAGAGATACGCCCGAAATTATTTCACCAAGGAATTCTGACATATTGTTATCCAGCAAAAATTTTGTAGATTTCTTCGGAGGTCGTGCTGTTTTTTAATGTCTCGATCATCCCTGGTTCTTTGAGTAACGTAACGGCTTGTGACATTAACTTGATATACTGGCGGTGTTGGTCCTTGCCTGCAATTATCAACAGCACTACCCAAACAGGTTTGTTGTCTATGGAATCGTAATCGGATATTCCCTCTTTGCAAATACCCACCGCCATGACAGGTTCAGTTACCATTTCCGTGCGAATGTGAGGTATTCCAAGTCCCAGGCCGATTCCTGTGCTCATCAGCTTTTCCCTATAGAGCAATTTTTCCTTGATAGACTCAACATCATCGATTTTACCGCAGGTCTTCAAAAGGTCAACTAGTTGCGAGATAGCCTCTGTTTTCGTGTTTCTGGTTAGAAAGCAGACACATTTTCTATTTAATGAATCTTTAATTTCCATAGTATTTTATATCCTTAAGTAAATTTTTAACTTGAATAAACCCAATAAATGTACTTTAGTTAATTTTAAGAGGCTAATTTATGTATATCATTCTCATTGTCAAATATTTTTTACGGTTAGAAGGATAAAAGCCTTTGTTTGAGTCACTATCAAATGTGTTTTAGGTTTTTTAAGGTTTAGAATTAATCACATAGATTTCTCGACAAGATATAACTGTCTCACTCCATTTACCTTCTATGGAGCGTTATGAAAACCCCTTTAAAAATAAATGTTTCGGTCTCGAAATGACAAAGGAGGAGCATCTCAGCTGTTTACATAGATTACACAGATGAAACAGATTGAACAGTTAAAACACGAATTCCCTGGGGGTTGGTGTTGAATTCTTACACTTATGGGGTGAGGTACTATAGCCCGGGTTAACAACCTGGGCAACATGTTGATCACAAAAACACAAGTCACAAAGTGGGCGGAGTAAATTAGCAGGGACGCACCCTTTGGGGGAACGACCCCTGACTAATTACCCTGGCAAGTGTGGGGGAAAAAAACAAATTCAAAATAAAAACACAAAGATCACTGTCATCTCGAGACTATTATTTTTTGTCGCCCATCAACTATAAGTTGATGCGATCTCAGCAAGTGAATTAAGTGATAACACAAGAAATTCCCTGGGATTTATTGTTGGTATGCATTGCTTGCGAGATTGTCACGGATTAAAAGGCGGAGATATGAGCCTTTAAATCCTCACAATGACAGTAGGAGGTTTTTGAGGGTTACGCGATTGACGGGTGAGGGATTTTTGAGAGTTACGGGTTTTAGAGTTGGTGGGTTACGGATTTTGGGTTAGTTCTTGAATGGTTTCCGAAAAATAAGGTAATAAGGTTGTTGATTTGGGGGGTGCGCCGGGCTACTAAGGTAAAACCTTTGCTTCGCAAAGCTTTAAAAAAATAAGGTTAACAGATTTGAAAAAATACTGCTTTTTTGGGGAAATAATTTTGTCCTGTTTTTAAACCTTATTTTGCTTTTTTCCTTTTACCTTAGTAGAAAACCGGTCATTTAAATATTTTTTACCTTATTAGCTTATTATTCACTCGGTGGGGATGCACCCCGCGTATGCGGTGAAGTAGCCTTGAACTGAATGATAACGCAAGAAATCCCTTGGAGTCTGTTTTTTTAGTTTTCATTACTACAAAATCGCAGGCTAAAGCGCTGCGGCTACCTAATGTTTTTTTACTTCTTAAATCGTTAATCTAGTAATCCCCGATAAATCGGGACAGGCGCAATTCTGCAACCAATTTACTTATAAAAGCTTTTTACCCATTCCGGTTTTTCAGGGGTTTCACCGGACTGCAGCATCTCCCGCCACTTCTCGTCGGTCAACCGGTCCTTCATCGGGTGCTTGAATTCGTAGTACGAGAGCACGGGTCCGACAGCGAGGACGATATCCCCTTCAGGGCGCGCGTATGCAACAACGATATAATCCACGTACCCGGAAGCTTCCTCCAGGCACTGCTTTGTGTTCATCTCGGTATGAACGTCTGCAATGATAGTAGTTTTCAAACCCTTGTCATCGACGTCGCCTATCGCGCGCTTCAGGGCGTCAGGGAAGTCGCCGAGGAAGTTGTTATCCGCTATTGTAAGCGGTTTGTTCGCGCACTGGTTTTTACAGATATCGTATAAGCGCTCCAGGGTGCTAACCAGGGAAGCGAGCCTTGATTCGGCTTCTGGGGTCAGCACTTCCAGCTCCTTCAAGCCGTCGTAAGCCATTTTCGTGGTGGTTAGTATCTTCGCGTAGAAATCAGGGAGTGGTTCGACCAGCCCTTTGGGGGGTGGCGGGGGAGGGGGTGTCGGTCGCGCGGAAGTTATGCCCACATGGATAGGTGTGTAGCTTTGCTTTGCGTAGAGTATGGTGTTGTGTCTCAGCGCTGACCAGGAAGCAAGCGCGGTGTTAAGCTGCCTGTCAAGCCAGGCGTCGTTCTGCTGGTATGCCTGGTAACCGTTCCCACGCTCCCCTGTCAGGGTTTTCAGCGCGTACAGCCATGACCAGTACAAGTTGCGATTCCAATCTTCAGGGGTCAATTTCGCAAACTCATCACGAAGCTTCCGGAGTTGGTCGTCGTACTTCGGGTATTCATTGTCGGTGAAGTCTGCAGCGAGTTCTTCCGCTCTCTCCGAGCCGAACACGCTGAATACATCGAGACCGCGCGGGAACCCCCGAATGGAGTACGCGAGGTCAGGCTGGATGCGCTCATCCGGGATATAAACCACAGAGAACCGCTCCGGGATCACCCTTGGTATCGTACCCACCGCTGGGGATACCAATTGGCTGAGTATATACGAATCGGGGATGTAGCGCTGTCCCATGAACCTGAACCCCATCGTATGCGAGAGAATGCTGTCGAGGTCCTCGACGGAGGTGAACTGGTGCCCTTCGACACTACCCGGGTCTATTCCCGCGCCGCCGGTTCCCGAGAAGATCGCCGGTCCCTGCAGCTTTGACAATTCGAAGAGCAACTGCGTGAATTTATCCTCCTTGTTCAAGTCGCTAGGGGAAAATTGTGTGCCGAAGACTTCCCGCATTGCTTCCCGGTAATCGTAGAGAGTGAGGTCGTCAGCGAACCCCGCGTAGAACGCTGTTACTGCGTATATCCTATCCCAGACTTCGGATATGCGCCTGCCGTCCGCGACTTTCAACTCCCCGCAGCGCGCTGAGATCAACGCCGCCTGGAGAGTCTGGAGTTTCGCAGTCCCGGGGTCGGTAAGCGCCTTAGATGGCGGGATTATCGGTCCGAACTTCTCGTGCCCCTTCAGAAGGAAGGTCATTCTACCGAACCACATCATACCCATGAAGTATTGTTTCAACTCCTCGCTGCGAGTGTAGTGTCCGCGTGGTTTGTACTGGCTGTAATCCTCCGGTACCCTGAAGAGCGACTTCTCTCGCGCGATGGTGTAATCGGGCAGACCGGCGTGCTGCTCAATCTTCTCACACTCCCATTCGACCCAGTCATCGACGTAAGAGGGCG
This sequence comes from bacterium, assembly GCA_016935765.1. GTDB lineage: Bacteria > UBP14 > UBA6098 > JAFGQG01 > JAFGQG01 > JAFGQG01. The sequence continues at coordinate 12,297 of JAFGQG010000052.1, read as the reverse complement.
TGGATGCTTCGGGGTCGAACTGCTTCAACGCGACCGAAAAGTAGGCGACGTTCCGCTTCGCGGCTTCCTTAAGATCGCCCTTGAAAGCTTTGTAATCCTTCTCGGAAGCATCTAAAAGAAAACGTGTTGCAGCTACGATGTCCGGGTAGAAATAATGTTCCTCGATATCCTTGAGGGTTTCATCGAACTGGATGTGGAAAAGATGTAGTGGTGTGTCGGCAGTGATGTATATGGGTATGTCCTGGTTGCGGAGGGAGGTGTACGGCGCGGTGATGTCGTCGATGCGACCGCCATCTATCACCACGAAACCGTTTTGTTTGAGCGCTTCGATATATTCAGTGTTGGAAAGGAACCTTCCTTGAATTTTCTCTAGGTTTGAGACGCGCGTCATATCTACAGGAAGGTCGTATTTGGGCATGTCTATCGTGAAATCTTCGGAGAAGGGTTTGTAGTATTTCAGAAAGGCTTCGGAGAGGTTGCGTTCTCCAGATAGGGGTGAAACATCTATCTTTTCAGCAGCGAGATCGTTGCAGTTCGTGAAAGCGAGAACCACTGCTAAAAGGGTGAATAAGAGAAGGGTTTGTTTTTGGATTTTATTCATGGTTACTCCTTTGTTAAATCGTTGTGCGTTGAAGGGTTTAGTAGCTCGTATAGACATAAGGTTTAAGGTTGCGGTTAAAAATAAAATTTAATTTAAATTGAGTCATTTTTTCATCATACCTCTAAAAATTTTGTTGGTCATGGCTGGCATGCTTTTTGAAATTCCTTTCACTCATGTCAAAAACCACGCCAGCCATATTTTTTTTCGTTTCACTTTTTTCTGCAATTATTAACCATCTACAATGGTTTGCCTTCTACGAAGTTTTGCTGTATGCTTGTGTTCAATATATATTAGATTTATATTATGGTGTATTTTGTATAATCTTTTCATTTTCTTATCAGCGGTTTTCAGTATAATCCGTGTCATCCGTGTTCTATTTCTTCGTATTTTGCTGATAACTCTCATCCTTCTTCCCTGTCTTCGTCCTCACCTCATCAGAGATCTGTAGGGGATTTCTTGTTCTTTCGGTTTTATTAGACGGAGATAGTTTTAGATTTTTAGTGGTTTTTATAAAAAAACATTTGCCTATCACGCTAAAAATTATATATTACGTTATAAACGTAACGCTATAGACGTAATTTGTTCTTAAAAATTATAATTTAGAGAAGGGAATAAATGGAAAATCCGTTCGTATATTGGGAGATAGTCAGTGGGGATAATTTTTGTGACCGTAAGGAAGAAATAAGGGGATTATTACTGGACATAAAAAACTCTCAAAACGTAATAGTTATTTCGCCGAGAAGGTACGGGAAGACTTCTCTTATTCATGCTGTTTTAAAAAAGGCGAAAAAACAGGGGATACTGACGTTTTATATCGATTTGTATTCAGCTATTTCGAAGGATAAACTCATTCAGGTTTATGCCTCGTCTATTGCTAATGAAATGAAAGGAAAGGTTGAGCGAGTCATCGATTCTTTAAAAAGAGTACTTCCGCATCTCATGCCCCAAATTACTCTGGATCAGCACGGTTCAGTCAGTTTTAGTTTTGCTTATGATAAAAATGCTGAGATAACGCCTATAACTAAAAACCTATTCGAGGCAATTTATAATAAGGCAAAGAATGAGAAAAAAAAGGCAGTTGTGGTCTTTGATGAAATACAGGAAATTACCAAATATGGTGATGAAGAAATAGAAAGGCAAATGAGAAGTTCTTTCCAGAAGCATCGACAGGTAAGCTATATTTTCATGGGGAGTAAAAAGTTTCTTATGACTGAAATGTTCTATGATGCAGGCAGAGCATTTTATAAATTTGGAAAGCATATTTTTTTAAAGAAGCTACAGGAAAAGCCATTATCAGACTTTGTGCGGTCGAGATTTGAAGATACAGATTTTGAGATAACGGATGATGCTTTAAAGCATATAATTGATAAAACTGAAAGGCATCCTTACTATACACAATTATTATCACATATTTTATGGAATAACAACTTGGAGACCAGGAAGATAAGTACCGAATCGGTTGAAGAGGGAATAAACAGGCTTATTATAGAAGAGTCTCCGGCATATTTAAATATATGGGACCCGTTGACCTTACGTCAGAAACAAGTTTTACTGGCGGTTGCCAAATCCGGCGGGTCTAACATTTACGCGCAGGGGTACATAAAACGTAACAATTTACCTGCAGTTTCAACAATTCAAGCAGCTATCGGTTATTTATTTTCGGCTGGGATTATAGATAAGTTGAATGGATATCATGAGATAAGTGACATTTTCTTCAGGGAGTGGTTGAGGAAGAATTTCTGATTACGTTAATTACGTTACGTTAATTACGTAATTTCGTATTTTCAATTATCTCTTCAATTTAACAGCACAGGCTAAAGCGCTGCGGCTACAATTTTAATTGGATGATTGGATGGCTGGATGGTTGGATGGATGTTAATGAAGCTACACCATGAAAATTTTAGTTTTCAATTTTCCAATTTCCCTCACCCCCTTTTAATATTGACTGATATCGACAATTGAATATATTACGGAAAATATCATAGATTTATAATTCATTCTGGAGGTTTGAAATCATGAAGAAACTCTTGGCAATGCTTTTGATCGGGCTTTTCCTCGTAAGCTGCGCTTCGAACGTGAAATTTGTACAGACTGACGATACCTTCGAACCGGAGGAGAGACCTTCGAGTGCGCCACTGGTTTACACAGAGGACGAGATAGAGCGACCACACAAGGTAGTCGGCGTCATTAGCGCGGAACTTGGTAAGGGAGCTCGAAAACCCGAACTGGACGCGCTTATCAAAGAGAAAGCCCTCGAATTAGGTGTGGACGGAGTGATGCTTGTAGAATACGATGTGGACAAGGACGTTTACGTGGATAGTCACCACGGCATTGTGGGCAGAGGTCCCTGGAGACGCCACGTGGTCACAAAAACGCCGCACGTCAAGGTTAAAAAAACTGCCAGCGGTATCGCAGTGATTTTTGTGGATTGAACGAGGGAAATGACAAATGAAGATGAAATCACAGATAACACAGATGGAAGATGATTTCACAGATGGGATCGAATGGGGGGAAATGACAAATGGCTAATGATAAATGACTAATGAAAAATAAAGAAGCAAACACAGATATCACAGATGCAGAATGATTTCACAGATGGGATCGAATGGGGGGAAATGACAAATGGCTAATGATAAATGACTAAGCAGAAAAAAGGACGGGAATGAGAAAAAAATAAGAAGTAGAAGGGTGTAAGGGTTGGCGTTTTGGTGAGTTAGTGAGTTTGGGAAGAAAAAAACAAGGACCGCCACAAAAACACAAAAACACGAAATTACTCAAAAAAAAACGGGAAAAATAAAGCAATTTAAGATTCTCGGGGTACACTAACTGTTTATTAGTCTAAAAACCAGAAAATTTTCGAGTACATTTGTCAGCAATGAATACAAAGATAAAAAATGCTAAAAACGCATTGGCTTGAATGCTAAACCAGTTTTTTAGGAATGGGGGAATAAAATATCGTGGTTAGATCGCGGAGATACAGTAATTTTAGGCATTCAAAGTCAATGCACTCCCAGAGAAAGAAAAAAAGAACAAGGAATACCATGGATAAGAATATAAACAATTTCCCATAAGGCTATAATTTTTCTCTGTGGCTCTGTGACTCAGTGGTTAAAATTTCCCCTGCATCCATCCAGCTATACGGGGAATCATACCTCAATTTTCCGTATCGCTGCGAAGCTTATCAGGTAGGTGCAAATCAAAAATAAAAACACGGAAACCGCGCTGGGCAGGGGGATAACCATCGACGCGAGTTCATGAAATATCATTATCAAAGAAGCGATGATCGCGAGGAGGATGAAGTAGCCGATGATCGCGGCGAAGTGGAATTTCATCGCCATCATCCCGTTCACAGTCAGGGATTTCGAAAAAAGGATGATAAATGCCGCTTTCAGATACCGTTGAACCATAACCCCCGGCACAATATTAACACCACATAACATCAGTATAGAACCCATAAAAAAAACGACCGCAGTGAATATCACAAGCGCAGGTATCGAGAATGCGAGGTAGAAACCTGCTAAAGTCCTGAACTTGCTCAGCGGCAGCTTGAAATAAAAAACCAGGTCCGCTGAGTTCTTCGTAATTATCTGGGATTGGATAACCGAAGCTAAAAGTATCCCCGTTAGAATTATCAAACCTCTGCTCGGGCTGAGCTGGAGTTCAGAGTTGAAGCCATAGATAAAGAATAAACCCACGAACATTACTACTATATCTACTTTAATCACCTCAAGAAATATCTTGCTGTTCAAATTCGCGAGAATAGAATATACCCCGGATTTTGCTCCTTGTTTCATCAGCTTACCCCCTCCATTCTCTTAACGATAGCCCTTGACATAATTATGCTCGATAGAATAGTCCACGCGACAGTAAGGATAAAAAGAAGGGAGATAAGGTTGAGATTTCTGATGACTATATTTCTGTAAGTACTTATTTCACTTTGAGTTAACATTATTTCAGCAAGAAAGAGAAGCGCTATGAGAAGGTATATGAAGAGGGGAATTTTATGCATTATTTTCCCAAAGAAGGTTTTGCCTTTTTGAAATATCCTGTTGAATATGTGCAGAATCGAGATGTACAAGAATGTCAGTATAAAGTATAGAGATATCCACAGATGACCTTTGTTTATCTTGAGAAAAGGGTCGAAGATCAGCGATTTTTTCAGGACTTCGGAGATGTGTTTCGCTGGACCCCTTCTTGGATATACCTGGACATACCCTTCCATTGTCGTAACAGTATCGTCATCGGAATCCACAGATTTGTAGAGTTCAGTCCCTTTAAGAGGCTGGATACCCGAATATACGTTGAATTCCGAATAATCCGGCACTTCCAGCAAACCGATAAGCATACCGGTAAATATGATATAAACAAAAATGACGTAAATTGCAGAGGATATTAAGTATGAATGATAAACTTGCTTGCCGGACAGTGGCAGGGAATGGAAGTAGCGCGCGATTGGTATCCTCGAAGTTTCTTCAATTGATTCTTCGCTGCCCTTGAACATACTCCCGATAAAATAATGGCTTATTATGGAGAGGTATATGATAAACGCCATGTTGTATTTATCCAGGCTGCCATCGAGCAGAAAGACAACAATAAAGACCGCAAGGACAACGAATACAGGATTGTTTACAGGATTGAAATAATATGTTTTTATGAAGAACCATGACAGGGGGATGAATCTTTTTATATTTTCCCCTTCAGCCAATTATTCTTCTCCCGGTTTAATGGTCTCTTCTTCGTAAAGCCCGTAGTGTTCAATGAAAGTCTGCTCCACGGTACTATCAAGCTCGCTGATCTGCTTGTCGAGGCAGATCTCGCCTTCCCTGATAATTATCAGGCGCTTCGCTATCTTTTCGATATCTGATAATATATGGGTGGAGTAGAAGATAGTGGTCTCTCTCTCGGCGTTCAGTCTCTTCATCTCGTCCAGCACGTCAAAGCGCATCACGGCGTCAAGGCCGACGAACGGTTCATCGAGTATCAGGAGTTCGGGTTGGCAGCTCAGGCAAAGCGCGATCTCCGCCAGCCTCTTTTGCCCCTTCGACATGTTTCGAGTTCGCTTATCCTCCACGATCTCCCATTGGACAATAAGTCTCTGAAAGGTTTCTTCGTCCCACTCCGGATAAAGGCTTTTATACAATGCTGCAGTATCGATAGTCGTTGCCCACGGAAGGAGACTCGGTTCCTCCGGAACGAACCCGATGTTTTCCTTGGTTCTATAATCCAGGTCTTCTAAAGGTTGTCCCAGAATACTCACGTTTCCCTCATTGAAGGAGATAAAACCCATCAGGATATGGAGAAGCGTGCTCTTGCCAGCCCCGTTTGAACCTATTAATCCTACCAATTCACCCCTGCCTATGTCGAAGCTGATGTTGTTCAGCGCAACAAAGTTGATGTATCTCTTGGTAAGGTTTTTTACGTCAATTATGTTTGCATTCATAATTCTCCACAAACTTGAATGAAATATTGAATATAATTTACCCTCAATACCAGGAAAGTCAATGCAAATCTCTGAATTGGAACATTTCGTGCATACAGGAATTGGTTTCCTGGAATAGCCTTAAAAATTTATTCTAATCAAAGCAAGTTCACTTAAGCTTGGTTTGCCCTGAGTTTTTCGAAAGTAAGGGAAGGGACTAAGCAAGAAAGGGAACATGAAATAACTGCAATTAATGTCAATGAGTAGCGGTGTATTATCACTTATCGGCGGTTTTACCCGGAATAAGATACTTCGTGATAATATAGTATATCATCAATTGAATTTATGGAAGTTACTTAGCGTTCCAGAAGTAACCATCATTATATCACTCTGCATGACAAATCAGGGCATTAGTTACGAAGGGAATGAACAATAGTATCCCATTAGTGTGATGAACTTTAAATAAAACAGTTTGACGATTTGGCTGATAGCAGTATATTGTGCTGAGAAAGGTGGAAATATGAAAGGCAGAACAGCAAGCATAGCAGTATTTTGGGTAATGATTATTCTCTTTTTTTATCTATTCCATCCGCTCGAATGCGCTGAATTAAGCAGAACGAGGTTGAGGGAAGCTATTCCGAGGGGCGTGGAATTTTTGAAAACCAATCAGATGAACCACGGGGAGTTCAAGACTTATCGGGCGCATGATGAATCCTTGACAGTAAACCTTGTTTACGATGCTTCCCCTTTTGTGACCACGTTCGTAACTTATTCGATCAGCTTTGTTGATAACCCGGTCGTGAAGAATATTACTGGTAAAGCCCTTGCTTTCTTCCTGAAGGAGGGTGAGCCGCCGGGATTATGGAGGTTCTGGACTTCGAGAAGCGGGAAATCCATAGACCCGGACCTCGATGATATATCGTGCATATCCTTTTTACTCGAACAGAACGACATACCCATGAAATCCATCGTCCCGACCGTGATTGGCAATAGAAACGAACAAGGGTTGTTCAACACGTGGGTACGGGATTCCGGGCAGAAGAACGACCTCGATTGCGTAGTCAACGCCAACGTTCTCCTTTTCCTGGGTGACAGGGAGGAAACCATACCTGTATGCGAATACCTGAACGAGATTATCATTGAAGGAAATATGAATGATTGTTTCCGTTATTACCTGGACGATATGGCGTTTTATTACATGGTATCAAGGGCTTATTTCAACGGGGCTTCCTGCCTGGAAGAGTCACGGGAAGACTTGATCGAGCAGGTGGTGAAGAGGCAGCTTGAGAACGGTTCGTTTGGAGATGAACTGCAGACAGCTTTTGCGCTTTGCGCTTTACTTAACTGCGATTACAAGGAACACCAGGTCCTGGATGAGGCTGTCGTGTATTTACTGGATACCCAGGATACAACGGGTTCTTGGCGAAAGATAGCATTTTTTACAGGATTGGAGCATCCCGCACCTCAAACCGTTTGGTGGGGCTCCGAAGAGATGACCACAGCTATCTGCGTGGAAGCGCTGGCGAGGTTCTCAACGATGATAAATGGATTTGAGAAAGTGGAAGAAAAGAACAAATAAACTAAACACAGAGACACTGAGACACAGAGAAACAACTTACTGAAAGGATATCGATTATCAATTAACGACAACCTTCGTCAAGGTTTACCATACATAAGTATTAACAAAGTATTGCTTCGGTGATTAAATATTGAAGATTATATACATTAATAAATGGCAAACCTTTGTAGAAGGTTCATAATTGTAGAAAGAAGTGAGTAAAATAAAAATATGGCTGGCGGGGTTTTTGACATGAGTGAAAGGAATTTCAAAAAGCATGCCAGCCATGACCAACATAAATTTAGAGTTAGCTCTAAAAAATTGAGCTTATTTCTTTTAACCTTTCAAACTCGCAACACTTCAACGCTCAAAGGTAATTAAAAAGGAGTCATTATGATAAAAGAACTAATAATGCAAAACAGGAGCTATAGGCGGTTCTATGAGGACCACCTGGTTGATTGTGATACATTGAAGGAGCTTGTCGATCTTGCCCGTTATTCAGCGTCAGCAAGCAACATGCAGCCTCTGCGCTACATTTTATCCTGCGATCCGGAGAAAAACTCAAAAATATTTCCGCATCTTGGCTGGGCGAGATTCATCGAAAATTGGGATCGCCCCGAAGAAGGGGAGAGACCGTCCGCGTACATCGTGATACTGCGAGATAGGGAGATAGGCGATTCGTGCGGAGTAGATCATGGGATTGCCGCGCAGAACATTCTTCTCGGCGCGACGGAGATGGGTCTTGGCGGGTGCATGTTCGGTTCAATGAAAAGGGAACCGCTTCGAAGAGACCTGAACATACCCGACCAATTTGAGATCGTTCTCGTTGTGGCAATAGGCAAGCCCTGGGAGAAAGTAGTGCTTGAAACTGTGGGTTCTGACGGGGATATCCGTTACTGGCGGGACGAGAACAGTGTCCATCACGTTCCCAAGAGAAAGCTGGAGGATATAATTGTTAAGTAGCCCTTAAAAAGGTTAATTAAACAGGATTTATCATTTGCACTTGATCTGCAAATGTGATATACTTTCAAACTATTGTTTCTGTCTTTATCCGGAAATGTACCTTTAATAAAACAAATATTAGGTATATATGTATTTTTCATAAAACAAATGTTTTTAAGAAGATTCCTAAAAGAAGCATTAAGTATCCATAATTGTGATGAACCCCAATATAAAACTATGATGCCGGTATGATAGCGGGTTTGGAATTATTTAACAGGTAGGAAACATGAAGTATGAAGATAGAATATTTACCGATGCCCAGCTAAAAGCTGAAATTGAGAAATGCGAATATTGCGAGGAGAAACCGTGCAGGGAGGCATGCCCCGCGAACTGTTCCCCTGCGGATTTCATCATGGCTGCTAAATGCGGGAGACCGTCCGATTATAAGCGCGCGGCTCTTATGATAATCAAGAACAATCCCCTCGGAACAGTATGCGGAATAACCTGTCCCGATTTCCACTGCGTGAAAGCCTGTGTTTATAAGAAATTCAACACCCCGGTGAACATACCAGCGGTTCAGGCAACGATACTTACTAAAGCGAGGGAACTTGGAGTACTCGGTGTACCGAAGCAAGTACGCGATACCGGTAAAAGAATAGCCATCATCGGTGCGGGACCAGCGGGTTTAGCTGCGGCAGCATGCCTGGGAAGAAAAGGGCACAGTATTACGGTATTCGAAAGTGGGGAAAAAGCTGGTGGAGTCGTGAACTGGGTGCCGGATTTCAGATTACCGCAGGAAACACTAATGCACGATATCGATTTTATATTACAATTGGGTGATATATCCGTCAAATACACCAAAAAAGTTGAGGAACCGGAATCACTTTTGGAAAATGGGTTTGATGCCGTGTTAGTTTCAACAGGTCTAATGAAGCCTTTGACTTTGAATATTGCTGGCGCTGAAGCTTGTATCCTTTACCCTGATTATTTAAGGGAAGCGCGGGAATATGCTGCGAATGGTAAAATTGCAGTAATAGGTGGAGGTTCGGTTGCCGCTGACTGCGCGCTATCAGCGAAACAGTACGGCGCGAACCATGTCGAGATGTTCGTACTCGAAACTCTCGGTGAAATGCCCATCATCGGAGAGGAAATGCAGTCCCTCATCAAAACCGGGATCGAAATCAGTAACAGGATACGGGTGACAGCGGTTACAGAAGAGAGAGACTCCCGCAAGACACTCAAGGTGGTAAAGGTGAAGCTGGAGAGTGCAGATACTTTTAAGCTGGATGCGCTCTTCGATATTCCGGGAACGGGGCATGAAAGGACTGGATTCGACACCGTGATTATTGCGATCGGAAGTGTGAGAGTCAATTTAAAGACCAGTAACGAAGCAGTATTCTGCGCGGGGGATTATAAAAACGGTCCCACCACCATCGTGGAAGCGGTAGCTTCAGGGAAGAATTCAGCTATCGAAATAGAAGCGTATTTAAGCAAGATGGAGAAACCCGGTATTTCCCTATCGACCAAGAGTTATAATGAACTTTCAGGCTTTGAAGATACACCGGTAAGCCTAAGCACGGATTTTTTCGGAATCCCGATCAAGTCACCGTTTTTGCTGTCTGCGGGTCCCCCTACTGATGGTTTTGAACAGATGAAAGTCGCTTACGAGGCAGGATGGTCTGGGGGTATTATGAAAACCGCGTTTTACAACGTACCCATCCATATACCCGGGGAATACATGTTCAAATTCGATAAACTGACATACGCTAACTGCGATAACGTTTCTGACCAACCGCTCGACAGGGTTTGCACCGAGATAGAAGAATTGAGAAGGCTTTATCCGGATAAATTAACCATGGGTTCTACCGGTGGACCTGTTACCGGGAACGACGAGTTTGATAAAATGGTATGGCAAAACAATACGAGAAAGCTTGAGAATGCCGGCGCGATGGGGATAGAGTATAGCCTCTCCTGCCCCCAAGGCGGTGATGGAACCGAGGGCGATATAGTATCCCAGAATCCCACGCTGACTGCAAAGATCATCGATTGGGTAATGGAAATAAGCGATCCGCAAATTCCCAAACTCTTCAAATTAACTGCCGCAGTGACCTCTATCCACCCCGTGATGATGGCGATCAAGGAAATACTGGAGAAGTACCCGGAAAAGAAGGCGGGGGTCACTCTGGCGAACTCTTTTCCAACACTGGCGTTTCGCAAGGGAAAGAAAGAAAAATGGGAGGAAGGTATTCTTGTGGGTATGAGCGGAGATGGAGTTACACACATAAGCTATTTAACGCTTGCTAACGCTGCGAAGTACGGTATCCCTATCTCGGGGAACGCCGGACCTATGGACTATCTTTCAGCTGCTAATTTCCTTGCGCTGGGGGCTCGTACAGTTCAATTCTGCTCTATAGTTATGAAGTACGGATACGGTATAATACGCGAGTTGAACTCAGGTTTAAGCTACTTAATGCAGTCAAGGGGAATAAGTTCAGTAAAGGACCTGGCAGGGATAGCTCAACCCGATCCAATTACTGATTTTATAAAACTTCCGGCAACTAAAAAAGTATCCTCATGTTATGAGCAGCTTTGTTTAAGCTGCGGCAATTGTACAAGATGCCCGTACCAGGCTATACATCTCGACGGTAATAACAAGCCTAAAACGGACAAGGATAAATGCGTTGGTTGCGGTTTCTGTATACAAAATTGCTTTGCCGGCGCTCTTTATTTGAAAGAAGGGGAACAATGAGATCTCTTACTGCTTTTTCTGTGATAAAGTTCAATCGCCATACTTACAGTCTATTGAATGTTGTATAGTGGTTTATTTAATATATACTTATATGCAATACTTAAAATAAAACATGAACTTTTTGAGAAAAATTTAATTTTTTTCAAGATTTAGCTTGCAATCTTATAAAGGAAATTATATATTATGTTTTAGTTCTTTTATAATAATATATCGCAAGATAATAATTAAAAAACTGCTACAATTTCATTAAGGAAGGATGAAAACCATAAAGTATGAATTATTTTTTGATCATTTTGTTTTTTTCGAAGAAATACGTATTAATAAAGAAGGCCCAAGAATACCTATATTCAAGCACATGAGAAGTATTGGGTAGTAATACTATACTTAATTCATACTTTCTTTTTAGTAGACTAACTTCCTTGACAAATTTCCCTTTAAATCTTACCTTTGTGAGTGAAAGTTAATAAAGATGGAGGAAAAGTAGTTATATATGATTAATAATTAAGGGAAAGTTTTGTTTTGGAGAGAGAATCTTACATCTTAAATCAAAAATCTACTAAAAGTCAATACTCGGAGGTATAAGCATGAGTTCAGTAAAGAATATCAGCAGCTTTTTATTTATTATTTTAGTTTTAACTTTTGGGATGTTTGTGACATTATCGGCGCAAACGACTGAGTACCCCCACGCAGTCAACAACGGTGGCGGTCACACGAGCAGCGCCACGATGGTGACGTTGGGTTCGATCGGCCAGGCTGTAAGCGGCGTTGATAACCGTGTTTCTTTGGTTGAGAAAGATGGAACCACTATAACGCCGGTATACAGCGGTCCTGTGACCATCTACAAGCGCGATCCGAAGAACACACCTAATGAGTACAGCCTGAAGCAGAACAGCCCGAATCCTTTCAACGCTTCGACGAAGATCGAGTTTACGCTTCCGAACTCGGCGGACGTTGATTTTCGAGTTTACAACATGGCTGGCGAGCAGGTTTTGAACGTACAGGATCACCGCGGCAAGGGCGATTACGTA
>JAFGQG010000002.1 GCA_016935765.1 bacterium | reverse complement strand
GGCTCTTTATACTTCCCCACAAGGTCAATTGATGATTGATTATAGGTTCGGTTTAATACTTCGGGGTAAACCTGGAAAATATTCCCGTTACTTCCAAAATCGATCTTGTCTATTATAACCGAGGTCAGGTCTAATTTGTCATAGAAAAGGGGCACCTTGAAATCAAGGTCTTCAGTATCCCCAACCCAGTTGAAATAACCATTAAAATTATCTGCTAATTTTTTAAGAAAACTAATATTAGTGTCATTTCCAATACCAAATGTATAGATCTTTGTTTTACTCTGCTTCTTATGTGCATTCAAATCCTTCAGGATTTTATTATAATCAATGTTTTTCAGGGTTGGATGACCATCAGATATCAATATTATATCGGTATTTTCAGCGTTTCCAGCCATTTCTAAAGTCTTAGTTAAAGCTTTACCAAGGTCAGTACCTCCGAGCATGAAATTGTTTCTAACGAAGGCTTGAGCGCTTTCTAAATTATCCTGTGATGCCACAACAAACCCATTTGAGAAAAAATCCGTGTCGTAGGAAAACAAACCCACATTGAACTTATCATCCTTGTTCAACCGGTTCAGAAAGTAAACGAGAGCTTGGTAGGCTTGCTGCAGTTTATCCCATTTCATAGATAGTGAGTTATCAAAAAGGAATAGAACCTGTTTGTAATCATTCTTACTATCAGATTTCTGAGGTAAATTGTATATCATTTTGAATGAGAAGTATCCGGTAGTATCCTGGTAGTTTTTCCCGCCGTCAGGAGCAACATCCCTGTAAATCGTCTCAACATCCCTGAATGCCAATAAGTTAGCATAGATATCTTCAGTCAAGATATCATAACTAAACGAAAAATTCTCTTCCATTTTCAGTTTCCTGATCTGGAGATTATAGTGTTTTACTCCAGTGGTGTCATCGCGCAATTCCGGGATTAATCTTTCGCCAGTAAACTTCAGTTCGCCTATTGGATAATCAGTCACCATGTACATGTCCAGATTAAAGTCATCCACGAATTGCTCCTGCATTATCGATGGTTTCAGTGGAAGTGTATAATAGCTTTTCATAGAATTGATATCGAGGTTCTGAGTGTATTCGATCTCTACTCTCTTTGTGCCGAATGCAGGTATCGGATACACTTTCACTGTGAAAACATTGATCTGCTCTATTTCAGTCGCTGATTCCATTAATCCGGGATCAATCTTTTGCCAGGTCAGATCTTCATATATCTCACGCGCTTTGGTTTTTTCCATTATTACGCCTTCGATTCGAACACCATCCTCCCAGATAGCAAAATTAGATATTGCCGCTTCTTCAGGAATAACGAACTTATACTCCCCTTCTACGTCCAACTTGATGTTGTTCTTATAAATTTGGATCACTTGTGTTTTAACAAACTGATTATCCATAGAAATGATAACTTCCATGTCTTTGATCCCGATAGCGTTTGGATCATTAACATTTGCAGGTACTAATATTCCCGCATCACCCCAGAGTAAAGACACCAGTAAAATCAACAAAGTAAAACTCAATTTGATTTTGTTATTCATAATAACCTCATTTTTTATTTCAGTTTTATACAATAATATAACAATATTGCTGAGATTTAAAAGCTAAATTTATTTCTATTTATTATCACAATCCCTTTGTCAGTTCCCAGATAAAGTTTATCACCGTTTTGAATTATTGCAGTCACATTAGGGCTGGGGAGAAAATCTATATACCTGTCATATCTCATCTGATCTTTTTGAACGACAAGAAGACCTATATCCAACGTTCCCACAAATATGTTCTTACCATCAAAGTAGATGGCATTATTATTCACTTCGAAATCTTCCAGGTCAAGTTCAATATGCGTTATGTTCCCATCTTTATCCATCTTGTATAGCCCTTTCCCGTAGGTGCCTATCCACAATTCGTTTTCAACCAAAAGCAAAGCTGTTATCCAGTTTGACTCCAGCTTGGAATCTGAAACGCTGTAATTATTGGTTATCCTGTCATTTTCAAATGTAGATATTCCTCCCAATGTCCCAATGTAGATTTTATTATTATACTTTGCGATAGTATAAGTATGGTTATTTATCAAGCCGTGAAAAGCGTACATATTCTTTATAATTCCTTTTTCAATTATCGACAAACCGCTTCCGGTCGCTGCATAAAGACGCACGCCGTCCTTGAATATAAAACTTACATAGTTGCTTATCAGACCATCCTTTTTTTCTATAAAGTTCTGCAATTCCCTGTCTTTAAAAACTCCTATCCCATCAGTTGTGCTGACATAGCACAGATCTGAGCTTTCATCACGGTAAATGTGGTTTACCTGTCTGACAAATTCAGAGTAATATTGTCCGGTAATATGATGAGAATTATCAGTATAAAAAATTCCGTTTTCAAACGTCCCGCAAATTAAACCATTTTGCTCATTAAGGCTGACAGATGTAATAAAAGTACCTGGAATCTCCTCCTTAGGTGCATATATTTTATTATCGAAGCTGAAAAGCCCATTATTTGTACAGAAATAGCAATTTTCTCCATCGCTGAACGCGCCATTTATTGGGCTTTTGATACTTGTTTTTGTACCGGCATTCAGATTAATGATCTCACCAGAGTATGTGTAAGCATAAATATCATTATCAAGTTTAACGAAACCGTTAACAAAATGATTTTCTATGACTGGATTTACTTGATAGTCTAAACCAATGCTATAAATTGCGTAATTAGTTGCTACATACATTTCTTTTTCTTTAAAAATAATGTCGTTTATCCTACCATCAGGCAAACCTTCCTGATTTCCCAGTTTTTCTTTGAGTTTATTATTTTCAATAAGAAAAATCTCCCCAGCTTGGGTTCCTATAACTAATTCTCCTTCATGGTTTGTTTCAATTGTGGACGCTTTATTTATCATATCTGGATATTCAAGCCTGAATTTTCTACTATCCAGTATTAATATCCCATCAAAATTTCCACCTAGGTAAAGCCTTTCTCCATCAGAATGCATGCATTCTATACAATTGAATTCAGGTTTTTCAAAAATAAAATTAGTGAGACCGTTGTTTTTAACACTTACTATCCCTTTATCTTCTAAGCCTATATATACTTTATCTTTATGCTGGCAGATGCTTGAATAACTATGACTTAAAAACCCGTTATTAACCGTGTATTTCTCGCATTTGTTATAATCCTTACTAAACCTGATGATGCCGCCATCAGTAATTATATAAAACTCATCATTACAACAAGTACCTGAGATGCATTTCTTTGTCGATGTTATAACCTCAATATAGTCAAATTTTAATTCGTTTATATTATTATGTGACAATGTATTATACCTGATTGATTCTTGTTTGAATGGTCTTAGACTTAGCTTATTATCCAAGTCGACCATAAAAATAATCGAAGCAATGAACAGCATTATAACGAGGATTACTGCACCTATCAGTATTTTATATTTAACCTTCATTTTTTCCAATTTGTAAATGAAATTAATATAATAAGTAAATCCTTATCAGTCAATTTTTTTACATTTATTCTTGACGTTTTTCGGGAAATTTTTATAATGTTATCTATAGAGTTCTTTTATTTTTGAAAGTTAATTTTGCGGGTTCCACAAGGATTAATAGGGAATCCGGTTAAATTCCGGAGCGGTCCCGCCGCTGTAATCCTTCCCCACTTTTATTGGGAGCCTTTCAAGCTCGAATGCGCCACTGTTCCGAAATCAGGAATGGGAAGGCCGCTTGACAAGGTTGGAGAGCCAGAAGACCTGCCTGCAGATTCAAGTATTGCCAATTGCAAATTTACTGCGAATGGCAATATTAACCCGGTTCCTCGAGTGTAAGGAATATTGGGTTTACTCCCCTAATTTCTTACATTCCAGAAGGATACAATAATAAAGGTTTCGAATTATGCTTCGATATATCGCCTTATTCTTTCTGGTTTGGCTAACCCCAGCATTTGCGATTGACCTGACTGGTTATATCAGGGATAAAGAAAGCGGTTTACCTGTCTCCCAGGCTGAAATAACAATTGCAAACCAATCAACTATAACAAATAGTCAAGGCATATTCGTGTTAAGCAATGTAAAACCAGGGGAATGGAAGCTGAATGTGAACCACGTAGCGTACAAGACTTTAGCGCACACTATAGTGGTAAATGACGGAATCAATCCATCGATCAACCTTTTTATAACACCACTTATTTATACACATGAAGAAATAGTTGTTAAAGACACTAAAGAGGGCAACAAAATCATTCTCCCTGAAGCTGGACCTGTAAAGAATTTGAAACACTACTTGCAGGAACTTAACAGCGTGCAAATTATTGAAGGACAACAACAAACTGGTGTCTCAATTCGGGGATGCCGTACAAACGAAGTGCTTATTGTGGTTGACGGTGTTCCGCTTGCTAAGGAAAATGATGGTTCTTATGATTTGAAAATCTTAACTGCACAGGATATCAGGAGTATTGAAGTAATGACCAGCGGGATCCCGGCAAAATACAGTACCCAGGCGACAGGTGGATTGATTAAAATCGAAACCTGGAATAGAAACATCAATTTTGTGGAAGCGGTATTAGGAGTGGGGAGTTTTAAATCTTATCAACTAAGTCCCAGAGGCGCAATTACATTACCAATGAATTTAAATTTTCAGGGATCCATGAAATTCGCTAAATCTGACGGAGATTTTACTTATAAAACTCATGATTCTACTGCAACCCGCGATAACAATAATCAAGAAAATCTGAATTTGAGTTTAAAATTGAAGCAGAAAATTGGAAATCAATCCTGGTCTGTGGTTTCGTACCTGACTAACTTTCATGAGGGAATGGCGGGAGACCTCGACCATCCCACACCTGAAGCATACAGGAAAGGCTATAGCCTTGGCTTAAAGGGTAATTACAGAGGCATTCTACCCTATTCCATTGTCTTGCTGAGTAATGCTTACTATGCTAATGCTAAGCGGCATTACTACTCCCCCCGACCTTACGTGTATGTTCCCGTTGATTCCGATCATTTAACTAATTCTCTCCGTTTAAATATTTCTCTTAATCGTGAAATCAAACCATTTTCCCTGGAAATTGGAAACGAATACTACGTCGAATCCTATGAATTGGTTAATAACCTTAACAATGATTTGAATATTGACCCTAAATATCGAAGGATCTTTTCACTCTGGTTTGAAACTCCGATAAGGCACTCTCCGCTTAAGGGGTTTACAGCAGATCTAACTCCAGCAATTAGATGGGAAGTTATCAATAGCGGTAGAACGAATAACTATTTTTCCCTCGAATCCGGTGTAGCCTACCATAATGCAGGAATTCTTGGTGGTGTCGAAGCAGGTTACTCAGAGGCATTCAGGCTTCCTACATTCCAGGATCTCTACTGGCTCAGAGACGCTTTTGCGGAGGGGAATCCCGACCTGGCACCTGAGATCTCTTATAAAAGGCATCTCAGGATTTATGCCGGCTTCGAACTCAATTGGTTTGAATTATCAGCAGGTACTGATTTTTTCAGCCGTACCGTTGATTCAGTGATAGTCTGGAACAGGGGCTTTGATGGTTTATATAGACCTGTCAATTTTTCCCGTGAAGAAACGTCAGGCAGAGAAGACCAGGTTAAAATCGAACTACTTGATTTAATTTCGTTCTCATGGTCCAACACCTTGCTAACACCTCTACATCGATCTGAAGACCCGATCCTGGATTCATTGTGGCTGCCCTTTAAACCAGGATATCTACAGCAAGGATATATAGAGATCAACAAATGGAATGCCTCCATTAAAATGCGTAACAGGACTATTGGGAAGAAATTTATTTTGCCGGCTAATACTAAATGGACTGAACCCTACTCTATTTGGGATTTATACGGAAAATACTCACATTCGTTGGGTTTATGGGAATTTACAATAACTTCCACTATTGAGAACATATTTGGAGAAGAATACGAGGTTCTCGCTGGATATCCAATGCCCGGTCGGAATTTCGAGTTAAATCTTGGATTAAGATATGGTTACAATGATTAATACTTCATGAAAGGAGAAAAAATGAAAAAACTTTTATTTTTATTGTTAATATTAGGCGCCAGTACCCTTTATGCTGAGCCTTCCTACGTCGTGTTGAACACGATGGCTGAAACCATTAGTACGGGAGCATGGATGAATGCCCCGACTAATGATATAGTAACTATAGGTTCAATGCCGAATCAAATCACCAATAACGGCGCGGATGGAATTTATGTAGTCTGTTCGGGGAACTCAACTATACAGGAATTTACAGTAACTTCAACTTCTGCGCATCTCGAAAATGAGTATGATTTACCATCAGGATCAAATCCATATTTAATGTATAAGAAGGGTAATTACCTTTATACAACGCTCTGGGTGACGGGCGGAATAGGCATTATCGATGAAAGTACCACTACTGTTGTAACTACCGACTCTTTCTGTCTTGGTCCCCAGGGCATCTTTGTGAACGATGAACATATTTTCGTTACTGCAGGGAACTTAAACCCAATCACGTTCGTTTATGGTCCCGGGCAGGTATGGCGCTTATCCCTTGAAGGCGAACCGATAGATTACCTGGAGGTCGGCACAAATCCACAGGAAATTATCGAGGGTCCGGATGGAAACCTTCATATTGTATGCACAGGCGATTATTTTTCCATCTGGGGTAAAGTGTATATCGTTGATCCTGAGTTATTTACTGTGGTTGACTCGATTTCTCTCGGCGGCAGTCCTCAACGCTTAAGCTGTGACCCGGAAACAGGAGTCATTTATTCAGCTACATCTGTCTGGGGACTCGAAGGAAGCGGCAGGATACTGGCTTATGACGGGAACAGCCATGAAGTGATCTGGTCCGCTGATTATACTGACAATGCCACCCAGGGAATTGGGCTGACCGGTCTCGTTGCCTGGAATAACTATATTATCGTACCGTCAATGGACTCGTCATTTGTGGAATTCCTCCAGGTTGATGGTACAAGCCTTACTCAAATCGCGAAGTACCGGACAGGTTATGGTCCACTGGATGTAACCCTATTTAATTTTACAGGTATTGAGGAACAATCTGTCATTAGCAATGATTTCATGATTACAGCGTATCCGAATCCATTTAACAGCAAGTGTTTTATCGCAGCTCCACCAAACGCAAGAATTAAGATACTGGATTTAAATGGCAAAATCGTGCAATTCCTTTATAATAATAACAGTTTCTGGGAACCAGGCGCAGAGGTCACCTCAGGCACCTATTTTCTTTATATAAATTCTAATAACGAAAGATGCTGCAGGAAAATAGTGTATTTGAAGTAGTTTTGGTTAAAATCCCGTAATGCAGGAAAATTTCATTTGCTATCTTTCCGTAATTCCTTTAAATTCATAGAATGTTCTGGAAGGATGCAGAATGAAATTGAAAAAATCTATAATATTTTACCTGATATTTGCTTTATTTGCAGTGATCCATGCACAGGAAGAAGCAGAAGACACTCTACCAGTTATTGATACAATGACCATTGTACCGGATAGCTCAATGTACTGGGCAAAAAGCGAAGCTTACTCTGGAATGGAGTGTTATATCGCTATCGACCGGTTCCAGGTGAGCCAATATGAACTGCTCCATCCCAAGGATCTGCTGCAAGTTGTTTCCTGGTCACCGGGGGTAGATGCCTTCAGGGTTGATAATCTCGGTCATAATATTATTCCTTCAAGCTTGCTATCTCCTTTCAGGGGATATTATGCAACGCCTTGGATAAGGGGAATAGAGAATTTGGGTCTTCTTATTGATGGAATTCCTTTAAGATCCCCCTATTACGGGTTGCATAACGTCAGTCTTTACAACTACTTTCCTGTGAAGAATATCGAGATCATTAAGGGACCGTATTCAGCAGTATCCGGAAGTGATGCGCTTGGTGGGGCGATAAACCTTGTCTCAAAAGATGGATACATGGACAAACCATACACCAGACTGACAATTGACGGTGGCGAACTCGGTTTTGAGCAGCTTGGAGTGGAGTTCAACCAGAAATTCAGCCGGTGGTTTTCATACTATCTTTCTTTAAGCAAGGTTAGTTCTCAGGGGCATAGGGAAAACGCGAAGTATAAAAACGAGGAGTTTTCATTAGTATTCAATTCAGAACCCATGACCAAACTCCATGCAAAGGGTGGTCTTTTCATCAATCAAAGTTATTGCGACCTTCCCGGATATGATGAAGCCCTTTACTTCGTATGTACTAATTATTATGAAAATTATCAAGGTAAACAAAAATACAGGGATCTCTTTGCATACTTGAGGCTATTCGCGAACTTAACTGACAAACTGAGGTTAACAGCATATCTCAATTATCAAATGATGGATTCGAAATTCAATTTATACTCAAGCAGAATATCGACTTACCAGGTGGATACCGCGCTTGTTATCGATTCTGTGGAAGTGGATACCACGATTGAAGTGGATGATACACTCCTATTCTATTCAGAGGATGATGATAACGAATCCAAAATACATTTAGCCGGTATAACTCTTAAGTGGATTAATTTCATTCCCAAAAATGATCTGGAATTAGGAATACATTTCGAAAACACCTTCGCTAAAAGCAGTGAAATGGAAACGCAAACTTTAAACCAGCTCGCTTTTGAAATCGAGGATGTTATCAACCTTATGGATAATTTTTCTATTATCGCTCGATCGAGATTCGATTATGACAACCGCGAGAAGGTGCATATATCTCCATTGATTGGGATTACTTACAATACTGCTAAATGGCGTTATTTTGCTAATTATCGAACTGGTTATAAGAATCCTAATCTGTATCAATTGTACTGGAAGGATACAGAAGAGACAACCGAGCATTATGGAAACGAAGACCTTGAGTCAATTCAGGATTATTGTGCTGAAATAGGAGTATATTCGATAGAGAATCCCCTTTATCATAAATTGACTTTATATTATGGCAAGATGAAAGATTTGATCATCCCACAGGATTCCTACTCATTAACCAACTACCATACTGTTGAATATTTTGGTATTGAAACGAGTCTCAGATACCAATATAGAAAATATTTACTAGCTGGTTTTAGCTATAGTTATAATAGTTATTTAAGGGATGAATCTGAAGTAGTTGACCATCCTGAGCATATCATTAAAGCTTTCGTTCAACCACAGATTTCGTTTTGGAATAATAATCTCAAGCTAAGTATGAGACTCGAGGAAGAAGTCTATAATGGGTTGTCTGAGCCAAATATTTATTGGAGTGATTATTATCTGCCTGAACCAGAAAATGGTACTTTAACAATCGGCAACCTTCATTTCCTTATAAAGTTTCACGATCTTGGTCTTTTTCTAACTATTGAAAATCTGTATGATTTAGATTATTGTTATCGAATTTTTCATTCCATGCCGGGAAGATACATACGTTTTGGGGGCAGTTGGAGATTTTATTATTGATAACTAACATTGCAGTTGAATTCAAAATCAAGAACAGATAAAACAAAATTGTAAGACGGATGCCACTAATTACACTAATTATCACGAATAACAAAAAAAATACAATTTACTCTGAGTAATCCTTTATAAAGAAATATAATGTTTTATTAGGATTATTTTAGCTTTCGCTCTTCGAACTCTATTACAACTCTTCTATTTATTGAACGCCCCTCAGGGAAATCGTTATTTCCGAGGAGAACCTCCTCATATTTACCCTCCCTGAATCGCTCCATTTCCAAAGGTTCGTTAAAACTAGCGCCCCTTGATTCGAGAGTCGTAGAACGCTCACTTAACCATTTATCCAGTTCATCATTATTATCCAAACCGAGTTTATTTATCAGATAATACTCTATTGTAGTTAATTCCTTCAATGCTCTTTCTTTGGAAAGCTGCCTGTTCCTTGTTCCTGTGCCCGTCATATCTGTATGCCCAACGACTTTGACCTTCAGCACTTTATTTGGTTTTTGCGCTTTTTCAATTATCAGATCGGCAAACTGTTCCAATCTGCTGCTGAAGAACTTCGATTCATGGTAAAGTTCATCGAAGACGAACTGAATCACGACGATGGATTGCATTCTCTGTTCCTCTTTTGATATTGTAACTCTAGCTGTATCAGATTTAAACTCATAAGTGTTGCCGATCTTATCCTTTATGTAAACCCTTGCGACATATTCCTCTTCCGGGTCAACTATGTTGCCATGTGCGTCTTTCCAATTCCAATCCACAACTTTTGGCGGATAGCCAACCCCGCTTGTCAATTTGTTTACAACTTCTCCCCCAATTTCATCTATCGAAACCGAAAACGTATCGATATCTACCGTTGACGATAAATCAATATCGATCTCATTTATACGCTTATCCTCAGGGATTTCTATATCCTTGCCTGCCAAAGAATACTCTACGGGTTTGTATATGAGTGCATCAGTTACCAGGGTTACCTGGAGTTTACCTTTCTCTTCTGATTGCGGCATTAGAATCACAGGAATTTCCTTATTAATGCTCTGGTCTTTGAAAGTTTCCAATAAGTATTCCCTGGCTTGTTTTAAGCGGGTGAATGTACATTTCATGTACTTCTCGACTTCATCAGGATAGCCTTCAACCATTAAGTTCAAATTGGGATTTCTCTTTAAAAGCGGAGTAATTCTTTCAGCGAAATCATTCAGTTTTGAAATGAAAGTTTTCTGAAGAATTGTGTCACCTTCTTCAAAGGATTCGGAAACCGTAAGTTCAATATCCTCTTTAAGGTGAGGGATTATCTCTACCCGGCGGTTTTCCTGGCTGGACCATATACTATCCCTTGTAGAATAAAACACACCGGATTTTCCCGCTCTCTTCCGTGTTGGATCATAGCCATCACGAACCACAACTATTTTATCTTTATCTGAACCGAATGAAACCATTAAATTTTTAACTTTCTCTGCTCTTGATATGTGCAGATTCTTTTCTTCCCAGTTCTTTGGATCAGTATTTTCGTCTATAAAACCGTACAGATGGATTTCAACATCAGGATTATCCTGTAAGCGTTGAGAGATAACTTTCAATGTTTTATTGAATCTTTCATCTACATCTGCTGTATTAGGTTCAAAAAAAACTACAGGAACAAGGGGTTCCTCTTCCTTTATATATGTCATTTCAACTAACGGTAGTTTTGTGCTTTTAAGGGTAATTGATCCAATTGGTTTAGCGTAAAAGAAAAGATTAAGACTTGTTCTATTGTTAGCTTCATCGCTTTCAAGAACAGTTTCGTTAACCTGAGGATATAAAGACCCATCGTCATCGAGGATTATGGTCAATTTATATTTTCCGATTTGAGGAGCTCTCCATCCCCATTTTAAAAGTCTCTCCTCATCGGCTTCCAACCTATTGACTTCCTGTGTTGTAATCTCGATCAAGCTATCGTTTTTTTCATAGATAGCTGCAACTTTAAAGGACTTTGCCTCCTTCTTACCAATATTTTTTATGTTTGTTTCATAAGCAAGCGTTTCATCAATAATCCTATTCGTGTCAGTAATTGATACATCTGATCTAAGTATTTCCAAATCAGCATACTTTTTAGGTGGTACATAAGGTTTGGGCAAGGGGAACTTAACTGATGCTGAAAGTCTGTGAGTTGTTGATTTGAGTTCCGATGCATAATAAGTTATGGCATAATCGAATCCGATTATATTATTTTTTTTAAGGAACAATCCAAAACCAAAAGATATGTTCTTATTACTGTTTGCTCCGATTCTCAAGGCTAGCTGTTTTTCAAAGAACCAGCTTTCAATTCCTCCAGCTACTTCTACTTGATTTATATCGTCCCATGATACTTGAAGCATTGGAGATATGAAATCCAGGTAATTATATGAAAATCCGCCGTCGATATGCAGGGGTTTATTTGCATCCTCGTTGTTCCTGTTTAATCCCAGACTTGGTTTATTTATGTTATTCACAGTTAAACCTGCAGAATAGCGTGAGTAGCTGGCAAAAATGCCTGAATTAACAGCGAAATCATAAGTTGAATAACCGTTTTCGATGAATAATGGATCGTTGAAGTCAAATTCATAGAATTCATCTTTATCATATTCCAACCTGTATATTTCGGAAGATACACCAACCGACAACTTAAGTTGATTCTTGTTAATCACAGGATAACTATATGCTGCTAAGAAGGAAAACTCTTTCAGTACAGGGTGACTGAATTGTTCACCTGATACAGCAAAACAGCCATATTTATTCGTGGAATGCGCGTAGGACAGCGAAGTTGAAATCATATTCTCGCCGGAGAACCCCCAGAAGTACTTTGAAAATCCTCCATATACTTCCCTGAATTTCAGCAAGGATAAGCCAGCGGGATTATAGTAGATTGCGTTTATGTCATCTGCGACACCCACATAGGCATTTGAGAAACCTAATGGTCTTGCTGTTTGGCACTCGGAGACCTGCCAAAAAGAGAATATCACGAATAGATTTAGAACAATTAAGTTTCGAAAAAAAGACTTTATATTCATTATGAGTAATTATTTAATCCATTCAAACTCAAGGGTAACGCGTCTGTTGATGAACCTTCCCTCGGGGTACATATTATTACCTATGAGAAGTTCATCATATCTACCGCCTTTCCATATACTAACTGAGTAGGGATCCCTGTATCCGTATCCTTTTGCCTGTAGAACGGTGTTATGTTTATCGAGCCAATCATCCAACTGGCTTTCGGTTTCGAATCCCAATAAATGTATCAGATATTGCTTGAAGTTATACAGCTCAACCTTCGCGCGTTCTTCTGAAAGCCTCATATTCACGTGATATGGTCCTGTTTTATCAGTATGTCCTGCGACGTAAGCGATTAACTTCTTTTTCGGTTCCTTCACTTTTTCTATGAACTCCCTCGCAGCATTCTCGATTCTACTTTCTAGGAACTTCGATTCTGGTTTAGTGCCGCCGAATGTAAAATTCACGATTATCAATTCCCGTCTTCTTCTTTCAGTAAGAACTTCAACGGATATTGGCTCAGATTTTGCTGTCAGTGTTTGACCCAAGTTGTCTTTTAAGAATAATTCTACATAGTATTTTTTATAGGAATCAGGCAAGTTTCCTTCATCATCTCGCCAATTCCATGGAACTTCCCGGGGGACATCCCCTTTACCAGATGAGAGTTCAGTAAATAAGTTGCCGTCTTCATCTGTTACAAATAAGGAATATGAATCCACTCCGGCTTCAACTACAAGGTCAACAATCTGAACATAATTAAGTTCAACATCACCCATTTCTGACCCTTCCGAAATCTCTGTTGCTTTACGCGGTCTGAATACTACTCCTTCTGAGTTCAAATAACATTCTACTCCTGCGGTTTCACTTGGTTCTCTTTCCGCATAGACATAAAGCCTCTTTGTGAATTTTTGCCCGAGTATCTCACTCGCAATATCCCTTAATTGGGCTGCGCGGTCGAATGCTATATCCCATCCACCCTCTTCAGATGCGTTGTATTTTCCTTTAAATAGCAAAATCAATTCGGGATTTCTCTCCAGGAGGTCTTTTACACTATTTAGAGCTGTTTCCAACCTTTCTTTATCCTCACTGGAAGTACTTGTCTGACCAGTTTTATGATCGATCTTGATAAGAAGGGAGTCAATATCTCTTAAATACGATTTAATTTCCACTCTTCTATTTTCTGCAGAAAGCCAGAGGCTATCCTGCTTTGTAGTGTATCGGTCTCCACCTTTTGCTGCTTTTTTCTCAACGGGATTAAAACCGCTTTTAACAACCTCAATTCTATCCGATGCAATTCCGGATTCAACAAATTTAGATTTAATCTTTTCAGCCCGTTGAATTGCTAAGTCCCTTCTATCTTTTCCCTCCGAGTTAGGATCATAATAGCCATATATCTTCAGATTAACATCGGGGTTTTCCTTAATCCGGTCAGCTATAGTGTTAATAGTATAAACGAACCTATTATCAATTTTAGAATCCCCTGCATCAAAATGAATAAAAGGCATCAAGGGAACTTCCTCTTTAACATAGCTTATTCTTGATAATTCAAGTTGGGCATGCAATAAACTTGGAGCGGAACTAGTAGGTTTTTTGAAACTTGGGATTGTAACGGACGCGCGGTTGTTCTTTTCATCTACTTCGTCTAATTTGCCTTTAATTTCTGGGGCTTTAGAGCCATCATCATCAACTGTGACGACTATATTATAGTATCCCTTCTCAGGGGGAATCCAATTCCACTTCAACTTTTTATAGTCTTCCGAGCCTATGCTCCCTATGTTCGTTTTATCGTCTATCTTAACAACCTCGCTATCGCTGTTTATATAATAAATTGAAGTATTAACACCTTTTTCTTTAGCTTCACCTAAATTTACAACAGTTGCTTCAATTGTACCTTCCTCGCCGTAGGGTATAATATCCGGAGAAAATTTCAGACTATCCGCAATTATTGCAAGGTCGTGCAAAGGTTCTCTTGGTCTCGGAAATCCCACTGAAACTGAGATCTTGTGAGTAGAAACCCCTCTCAGATCCTCTTCAGCTATGTTTTGCAAAAACGCATAGTCAAAACCTAAATTATACCTGCTTCTAGTATAATATGCGAGACCCAGCGAAGCGTAGTTAGTATTGTAACCTGCTCTCAATCCAACGTGTTTTCTGAGTACCCAAAATTCACTGCCAACTGAAAATTCAATTTCATCCTGTATCGGCGGATTATCCTCGGTAACAGCCACCAAGGGTATTTTCACTTCCAATGACGGAATAATAATATCCCTGTAGCTATACGAAATACCTGTTCTAAATGTCATGGGGAGTTTCCCGGCTTCTTCCTTACCTATAGTAGGATTCGGTTCATTAATATTCGATACCTTTAATCCCCAATTAAAATTCCGCAAATTCAGATATGTGGAAAAATCGATACCAAAATCCATTGCTCCTGTTTTATCTCTGAATAAAGGATCGTCAGGATCAACTTCAGGGGAAAACGCGTTTTTATCGTAGTCATTCCTAAAAAGGTTAGCACCCAGAGCAAATGAAAGGAATCCCTTTTGACTTGCGCCTTTACCACCGAATATAAATGGTTTATATGTGTATGCCGCGCTAAATTTAGATTCCCTCAGGATATCGGTGAAGTATTGCGCAACCCCTATACCCATGGCTGATTTCTTACCTAATCTTCTGGTGAATAATATCGAGCTTTCATGGAGAGCGCTTCCGTCCTGCAATCCCCAGAACCTTCTCGAATAAGTACCTAGAGCTTGCATTCTATCAAAACTTACTAATCCTGCTGGGTTGTGAGCAACAGCATTCACATCATTTGCCAAACCAACAAAGGCACCACCCATACCCGCTCCTCGAGCCCCTTCTAATGCTAATTCCGCTCCTTCTTGTGAATATAAATAAGTAAACGCCAGTAAAAACGTAAATAATATCAAAAGGTACTTCGACCCTGACATTGTTCCTCCTTGTATTTTTCCTTATCTAGCAAGGATAATCGAACCATTATATCTAATCTGACCATCTACTGAAATAGAATATATATATGTTCCACTTCTAAGGCAATTTCCTCTTTCGTCCGTTCCGTCCCACACCCAGTCGCCTAACTGCTGGTCATCGATGTCTAACTCCCTTACTTTTCTTCCTTTCAAATCGAAAATTGAAATATGAACATCATTTATTAAAATTTCTTTGAATCTAAAAGTAACAAAATCATTATATCCGTCTCCATTTGGAGTGAAAGGTTTTGGAAAAACCCAGCACTCTTTATGTTGAATGAAAAAATACCATTCATAAGGACTATTGTCAAGAAAATTAGCAGTTCCATAATCAGGAGATTTATCATAGACTGATTCTAATTCGATATAGACCGTATCAATAGCAGAAAAAATCTGGTTCGATTCTTCAAGGGAAAATTCAAGAGAATAGCCATTCCACTCTAAAGCATTGTCATTTATATCATATACGCGGTCGTTAACAGAAAGCTTGATGGTAAATGGGTCAACCCCACTGACAACATCAACCAGATCTAAAGTTATCACATCGGGTTCCGCTTCAAGAATACATCCATGACAAGGATTTGGGTTTTGGGCAACCGGTCCGGTAAAATCAGTATAAAACCTCCATTCGACAGGACCAGTAACATTACCAAAGTTGTCGCTTGCTACTACACTGATATGGTACTGCTCTCCATCCATCCATGGTTGGTCTGGTGCATAAATTAGCATTGAATCCTCGTGATTGTAATACAGATTTACTGAGGCAACACCCATTGGCTGGTCTCCTATCGAGAGAAATAAGGTTCCTGTATCAATACCGTTTTTATCCCATATCTTGACTAATATCGATTGATGCCTTAAATGTGTTACAGTATTATTCCTTGGCTGGATGATAATAATATTGGGGTTATCATCTGAAGTTATCAAACTCCAACAATAAGTTGTTTCATTGGGTTCACATACAGTTGGTGTATCTTTAACTTTCGCGCAGATTCGCACTTCTCCACTTTCGCTTTGTATTTGTTGCCTTGCCCAGTCCGGCAATTGAAAAACTATTGTATCCGATGTAAAATAGAAATTATCGTTATTAAAAGCAAACCAAATATCATTTATTTTTAGAGAAAATTCATCCCAATCTATATCTGAATACCTATCCACGAACAACATTTTTATAACTTCGAGCTGATTTGAAATGTAGCTGTTTTCTTCGGGATATCTATACTTGAGTTCTGGAACAGTACGGTCAAAAGTGAAATTCCATGAATAAAGCTCAGGTCCATTCATTGCATACATAGAATCGCAAAAACCCCAGATGGAAATCTCCTCTAAACCTTCCGCTACTAATCCAGTATTGTAATCTATAATCAGGGTATCATTACTGTACTCGAAAATTCCATCCTGATAAGAAAATTGCTCATCGCCTATCGCGACATGAAGGCTCTCTGGAATTACACCCTCATAATCCGAAATTTGAACGAATATCTCACCTTCATAACAGCTTATGATCGAACCTTCCTCAGGATACAGCAAATTTACAACTGGTGGTGTATTTTCATAAAGATATATCCAGCAATGGAATATGGAATTGAAACAAGAATCTGGCGAATCCTGTATTTCAACGCATACTTCATTCTCTTCATTCGTTAACAACCCAGTTCCGAAAACATCAAAACTGAAATGCTCATCTATATAATTGAAGTATCCTGATTCGATAGTAAATTCAGTTCCGTTGAGCCAAATCAGAGCATTTTCGTCTTTTAACCCGCTCTCGTCATAAAGTAATATTGAAACGGGTGTATTCGATTGTGTTATAAAGGTATTCTCTTCGGGAGTTAATTCGACAATTTCCGGAGCTTTCCAATCCACAATTACACTCCACGGTATAGTGGGCAGAAAAACTGAAAATCCCATACTGTCGTAAGCTTCAGTTATTGCAAAAGTCACCGTATCATTATAACCATCAATCTTTGATATCGCAAACATCAGAATATTATCTTCATAATCGAGTTCAGGATCTTCGATAGTATATAATTCTGAACCAAATTGGAATACTATCGTTTCTTCTGAAATCCCTTCCGGATCGAGAAGGTAGATCTTTATCTCCAGAGGATCGCAAGCTGTTGAACTACATGATGTGGGTGATATCAAATACACTTCGGAACCTGATTCCTGGATGTAGAATATCCAGCAATAGTCGGTTTTATTCGAAGCGCATTCTACAGCATTATCATAAGCGGCTAAACATACTTCAACCGTGTCTCCCCAATGGAGGTCCAAGCTCGACGATTCCCTTTCAAGATTAATTAGGAACCTGCCATGATCGTACATTAGTTCGATTCCGCATCCTATAGTATCATCATTTACCGTAATGAAGCTCATTAGCGGATTCATACCTGAAATCTCGTCCTCCACTTCTATAGTGATCTCGGGATAAGTAGTTTCGACGAATGTACCCGGCTCTGGGTACACGTCGCCAATTACTGGTGGTGATTGGTCTATAGAGAATTGTATCAACTGCGATGTATGCATTGGGTTCCTGAACACATCATTTACGGAAAGAACTCTCGCATCGCGCAAATCACCTTCTTCCAGGCAATCTGAGGCTATCTTTACCGTAAGGATATCACCATCGAGTCTCAACCTGGCATCGCTGTATGGGATTGTAATCGATGGTTCGATCTCGACGACGATAGAGGCTGGTTCT
Source organism: bacterium (assembly GCA_016935765.1). Classification (GTDB taxonomy): domain Bacteria; phylum UBP14; class UBA6098; order JAFGQG01; family JAFGQG01; genus JAFGQG01. The sequence continues at coordinate 12,110 of JAFGQG010000002.1, read as the reverse complement.
ATCTCCTCATCGTCATCGATTATCCATTGAAGCAGAACGGTATCGCATGAGACATAGCGATATGGTGAGGAGGTTATCCTATTAACAACCGGACCACGAACAGGCGTGTAACATCTCCATACGCTGGGTATTGAGCAATTAGGGTCACACCAATCCGGAGAATCACATGCCCTTACTTTTAATCTAACTGTATCCCTTCCTACAAAACTAAAACCAACCTCCTCAGGAAAAATCGAAAGGATTTCATCCTCATAATAAACACCCTCCTCACCCACACTTAGCGTCTCAGATAAAAATGAGGAGGTCAATACCATCCTGATTGAGGAGGCATCCACCGAACATATTTCGTCAGAGATATCAACCCTTATATGGTCCCAGGGGGTGGTTAATATCTCACCATATCCAGGATATACTGGTTCAATTGAAGGTGGAGTCCAATCAAGGTAATAATCCCATTCAAGATCGTCAGGAAGGGGTATCCCATATATATCTTCAGCGTATAAAGAAAGATTCACAGGTCCCTCCTCTAATAAAACAGAGGGCACATCAATCCATAGCGTATCATCCCTGTAGGAAATCTCAGATGCCAAAATGCTATACGTTATACCATTAATATTAACGATTATAGTAGAAGTGTTTATTCCGAAGGAACTCCGTAACAAAACGAGTGCTTCCAGATCGTTGCAACTCAACTCTGCACTAGGATATGGTCGTATTACCTCAGCAGACGGCGGGTCGTTATTCACAACGAAATTCCAGCAATATGGAGAAAGCAGCTTATTTGGCGAACAATCCCATACTGTATCCATGATCCCTGAAATGCAGATATCTACAGTATCTACCGGAGAAAAACTGAGTGGTATTTCATCAATGTCAATCGTTAGCACACCTTCTTCAAACCGCACACCATGTGAAGAAGGAGTTAAAACCATACTCCCATTTATGGTCACTGCTATCGAATCCGTTAAAACTCCGTTATCATCGTTTATAGTTGCAGAAACTATGAAAGTGCTTCCTGCCACTACTCCCCAGTTCGGAGGATATACTTCCGTTATTTCCGGCGGTTCCCTGTCCAGGTAAACCGAGTAGCTATATGGAATAGTTAAACATCCATGAATGTCTTCGACAACCAGACTCATATTCAATTCTCCATCAGGGAAATCAGCAGTTCTCAGATAACCGGTCAAAGCAGGATTCGAAAAATTGTAGTGAATGAGATCGGTAACCATGTATTCTCTTCCTCCTGCTTCCAGCAGGAAGCTTTCCAGGGCTATCCCATCGGAATCCAACAGGTTTATTGACAAAAAGAATGAATCGCAATTCATTGGCGTGTTCTCGACTGGTTCGGCTATCTCTATCTCTGGTGCGTGAAAATTATTAGAAGGGATATAGATAGAATCAAATATCGCGAATGTGTCGATTCCAGGTATTACAACATCGATAGAAAAGTTAATCATGGTATCGACAGGGAAGGATCCCAGTACACCCACTTCCCACGATGTATATCCGCTGCCTCCCGGAACGAGAATGGTTGGATTCAATTCAGCTATTGTATCGCTTGCCAGAAAGATGGATGGTATATGAAGGATACCGTAAACTCCATCAATTGTATCCATTATCGCGCTCTGGGCGAATAGATTAATAATGAACGGATTCGGTGTAATGTACCTGCATCCTCCGAACATCAATTCTTCAGGAGCAGTAAGGGATAGGCTTAGGGCACCAGGAGTTGTTTCTATCGAACCTTTACCATAATACGTACCGACGCTCATCACTTCTCCGGGAAAAAGTATTTCCGGACCCCATCTGAGCAGTATAGCGCTGTCGGTGTAAGGATCATCTGAGACTTCGTAATCCCACTCGACTCGCGAGTAACCCCAATAATCGCCATATACCAGCTTATCAGGCATTACTGCAGAGCCTCCGTACAGAATACCTTCGCCAATGAGAAGGTCCAGGGGTTGGAAGGGGTCAATCTCAAATGCCTGCCAGTATAGTGGGATGTTTGGCGCAGTGAATTCCCTTTCAACCGCGAAATATCCATATTGGGTCGCAATTGGAGCGTAGTCGTTACGGTTTATCATTGTATCCATGAACAGCAGGAATCCCACCCGGTGAGGAGAAGTTCCGGTATTAACCGCGGTATATTCGATCAATGCGACGGATAAACCGCCGATAGTAGTTGGAGTAAGTCTTTGAGTTATCCTTATACTGCCCTGCTGCCACCTGCAGATAATAGAGCCTTCGATCTCTGTGGGTGACATTATCAGGGGTACTTCAGGCGGGTGCGTTCCAGGGTCTCCTATGTTGCAGTAAATGTTGCCGTCTATAAAGAAATTCGTGTGAGAAGTAGCTCCTTCTGTCGGATAACCGAACAGCAGGGGTTTGCCATCAGTTGTTCCAATGGTGAACCTACCGTCATCGTTCGATACAGCTATTTTCACCTCTTCATTTTCAACTGTGAGTTTGCCACCTACCCAGGGATTCAGCATAATCTTCCTGCTGCTCTGCGCGTGGATATTACTTCCTAAAAACAGGAGCACAGCAATAGCCAGAATTCCCGATCCCCTTACTATTCTCTCTCTTTTGTACAAAACCCCCTGATTTTTATTTCCATCTTTGGTAGAACCAAGCAAAGTAAACCTCCTTATTTATATCTTAGCCTGGTCCTCCCTCCCTACAGTCATTAAACCTCATAAAGTCCGCTATTTTATTTCTATTATTCATTAGTAATATTTATTTGTTCATTGTTCCCGTAACTTTTCAGATAAAAAAACCAGGTACTACAACAAAAACAAACATACCTGGTCCTTTTTTCCCTCAAATTTAACAGAAATGGTATCTTTTTTGTTTCTCTAATTAGTCCTAAATCAAAGAGTTATAGTATTCCTTTCAAGTAACTTGTAAAAAGATAATAAAACTGTCAAAATAAATCAAGCATTTTTTTCATTTTTTTTCATTTTTTTTGATATTTTTGCTCTTTTTCTCAAGGATATGAAGTGTAAATAAATTGAATGATTATCTCAAACCCTTAATAATTAAACATCTGAGAACCCCCAAATAACTTTTTAAGTAATATCTTTAATCATTACATTCATTGAAACAATAAAGCACTTTCGCTACTTTATTTCGTTCTGCATGAATGCTGTGTCTCCCAAAGGAGTTACCAAGAGTAGGATCCTTCATGATAATATACGGTTATCTAAATCAAGTTAACTAATGAATTTCGTCATTCAGCATCTTGCTTTAACTGTATCATTCAGAATGACATCGCATGGTTGTTTGGGCTCGAAGGGAATAACAAAAATAACCCTTTATCGCCATAAGCAATCATAATTAAAAAGGAAACTGTGTTACAGCAAGCTTACCTTGCTAGAATCACAGTTCCACTGCAAACTTCCTTACCTTCGGACTTCACTATGTATATGTAGGTTCCCTGCCTGCATGCCTGACCGTTGTCGTCCAAACCATCCCAGATGTAGTTATAATGGTCACTTTCAAGTTTACGGATGTGCTTGCCTTTAATATCAAAGATATTTATCTCGCCGTCCCTTTCGAAGCGCTTCGGAAAATCGAAAACAGCCTCATCATTATAACCGTCGCCGTTAGGAGTGAACGGATTGGGCTCCACATCGCACTCGGTAGTGGGCATTATGAATATACAGGCGCAACTGGTGTCAAGAGTGCAATTCGGACCGCAGCCGATAGCGCAATCACAAGCTCTTAGTACACAGATATGTATCGTATCTCCGCTTTCATAATCAACATCGGTAACCGGCACAGGGAATATCAATGTATCTCCCCGATAGTAATTAGGTGGATCTTCGCCACCGTATGTCCATTCATCATCGCCGACAGTAACACGGATTTGTGTCTCTTCCCTGACTACTCCACAAAGTTCATCTTCTATTACGATCTCAATATTCCCTACCTCGTCAGGGTAGAGGAATTCACAGTCTTCGGACCCGAACTCGTAAATAATTGGTGGTACGCAATCCATAGTAAAACACCAGTTAAGCGTATCGGCAACGGGGTTCAGTAGATTATCCCTAACGCCCCAGAGGGAGCAGCATACCACTTCGCCATTTGTCCACGGTATTTCCGGCGTGTACGTTAGATAATAAGTAACGGGATTGTACCCGATGGACAAATCACGAGGAGGAACGTGCCTGGTACCATTTACTGAGAGCGTACAGGAGGATTCAATAATTCCGTTGGCGTCATAAACCCACACTGTCACTTCCTGTGGATCCGGATCACAGCATGAGTAGTATTCGTCATCGTTAGGCATAATGATCGACCAATCAGGCTTCTGGCTTTCAACGACAATGCATGTGCAAGGACCGGCATAAGTGCATTCGCGGTCACTGTAATAAGAAAAATCGGTGTCATTATCGCAGACTCGAACCTGGTAAACAACTTCCACACCAGCGGCGAACGGACCTATAAGTTCGCTGATAGCCGTACGCCCATCCGGCTGCAGGGTCATCTGCACGGTGCCAATTGTATCTCCGGTGGGTATATCCACAGTTCCACCAACGTTATAACCAAGCACTATCCCCTGCCCTGCTAAACCGCTTTCGTCGTCGAATATACCGGATAGATCATCGAAGAGTTCAATCTGTATTCGGAACGTGCTTTCCGCGTAAACAGAACATGGCATGCAGTTCCAATATGGAGGAATGGTATCATCATCGCCGATATAGAAGCACCAGGTTATAGTGTCCATATTAGGATCGCATGTATCCGGAGCGTCACAGACTGTCACTTCGGGGCAGATAACATCGAATTCCTGCCAGAAAATACCAGCCGATTCCGGGTAGAAATAGAGCATGCTGTCAGCCGGATACCAGGACAAGCCAGGATGAGTAAGATCCCAGCATCCGTAATCATCAACGCACAACTCGAAGCAGTTGGTATCCACAACACCAATGGAATCGATGATTCTCAATGAGATATCTTGCTGCCAATCAAATACAATCGAACCATCAGGTGGATTGAATTCACTTCCGACCGGTGGGGATAGATCGACCGTGAATGTCCAGATATATGTTGAATAAGTTGTATCGAGCGGATTGTAAGCGCTGTCCATTGCTTCTGCCAGGTGCACGGTCACCACGTCACCATTTTCGAACGGGATTGGAGGCGTAAATGTAAGCCTTCCACCAGCATCAGGAATGGGGGTCCAACTCAAATTAGTACTCGGGTAATTATACGTATCCATTCCAACTTCAAGGACTATTGTGCTTTCAACAACACCTCCCGGAATAGAATCGATTATCTCGATGATCACCTGCTGCGGATAACATGAGATGATACTGCCTGGTTGTGGTCTTATCATTTCGGCGATAGGACCGCCAGCGCCCAGATAGAAGGTACAGCAGAGAGCTTCCTGCAAATGATTCGGCTCACACAGATCGGGTATATCCGCTATATCTTCAAGGCAATATTCAATGGGTTCGCCACCGATAAAGGTAACTGAGTCACCGGTAAAGTAGAACAACGTATCTCCATGCCACCACATATTCGGGTCTCCCCAGCGGAATAGGTGACCATTGATCGAGATAACGGGGCTGGTAGTATCGACGTCACTGTCGATGCCGAAAGTATCCAGGTCACTAATAATGAACCATATAGTAGGTCTAATGGAGTAAACAACACCACCACATAACGGAGATCTTGCGATAATACCAGGAGGCAGGGTATCCATGTAAAATGTCCACATTCCGGGCGGAGTGTAAGGATTACCCAACCTGTCAATCAACTTAGTAATTTCGATATCGAGTGGTTCACCGTGGGCCAGGCTGAAAACGGCGGGGTCGATCTCGACTTCCAGGGAATCTCCGAGTACAGCCAATTCCAACACTCCCCACGTATATGTCGTTGTGAATGAAGGACTTGTAACATCCACGTAGGTGCTGTCCCATATAATGCCTTCGGGGTCATCGACCCATATACGCGTTGTAAAATTAGAATCGCATGAAAATGTAGCTCCATCGAAAGGCGGTTGAAGCAAGGTCAATGCGGGACCGGCAGTTGTTTCCGCGACAACTTCCCAGCAAAAGATTGAGTCAAGGAAATTATTCTCGGGACAACCAGTAATATCCCAGGCTGAATCGACACATATTTCAATGATTTCACCTGCAAGGAAAGTATCTCCAGCAGCTACACCATTAAAGACAAGTAAGCTGCCAGCGCGGTAGTAATTCAAAATTGGAGCGCCCACATGATATCTCACACCGTCAACCATTACTACGATTGTAGTTGAATCGATTTCATTCATCGGGGTACCGAAAGCCGGATGCGGATAATCCCATATATATAATGAACAGACCGGGAAGTGTCCCACAGTCCAGGGTCCGGGATAATCGGCGATTGGTCCGTGCAGGTCTATGTAAAACGGAAAGTCGCAATCAGTTGCCAGGGTATATCCCAGGGTGTCTTCTGCAGATTCTATATTTATTCTGACTATCTCGTTATCCCATGCTGGATCAGGACATACAATTATTGTTTCAGGAGCTATCCATGTTACAGTTGGAGGAGATATCGGGTATATTGAATCGTTTATATTCACTCTGACCGAGGATAAATTGATATCATCATCGTCCCAGAGTCTTATGTAAACGCACTGGTCGTTGCAGATCTGTACTCCATCATCTTCAGGGCTTATGAGTTCACACATCGGACCTCCCTGCGCGACTATCCACCACCAGCATAACTCGGTGCTGTCAAATTCTATATGGTTTTCACAGGTGTCAAGGTCGTCGCACAGATCGAGTAAACACACATGGACGGTTTCGTATCTATCGAAGCAGAAACCCGAGCCGCTGCGGAATACCAATAAAGTATCACCTGTCAGTGTATCGAGCTCCCAGGAGAAGTTGCCGTCATCCCAGTTGAATATCGAATCCCGGTATGAATTGAACACCCTTGCGGATATACAATTCGTGTCGATGAGACCAGCGCAGGAGTCGGTAACCCTCCATCTTACTACGGGGCACTGTTGCCACATGCTGTCAACGGTTGTTTCCGAGTAGGAAGGTGAATGAAGCTCCACTATTGGTGCTTGCCTGTCGATGAGGAATGAGAATTCATTTTCAACGACTGGATTACCAAGAGCATCATCCGCACTCTGAATGGAAATGCTGATCGGGTCGCAATCGCAGAACGGGAGATCGGGAGTAAAATCGAGAAGGGAGCCATCGTGAAAATCGACCTCGTCATCCGCGATAGTATATACCACGTCTCCCCCACAATAAGATACCAATACTTCTATTGTAGTTTCGTCCACGCCGTTGGTATCGCGGATCGAAAAGTTATAGGTGTATGGCAAGCAGCTATTTCCAATTGTATCGCCATCAGTTGCCGGGGCAAGTAGGCTCACAATCGGACCGCCGCCTTCTATCTTGAACCAGCAGCATGTATCGGCTTCGTTCGGCTCACAAACATCGACCAGGTCGAACGCGTGGAGGCAGTAGTAAACGCTATCCCCTCCGATAAGGAGGTCCCAGCCGGAGAACTCAAGTCTATCCGGGATCCATTCGAAGTAAACCGAATCAGCAGTCCATATCTCGAAAGTATCCACGATAGTGCTGTTCTTTGTAGTGACAACGTAGAAGGCATCGCCATCCACAACATTGCAGCGGTCTTCAAGTTCCCATCCCAGGGTAGGATCCGTTGTCCCAATGGTCCTATCAGCAATATCGACATAGGTTATCACCGGTGCTGAATTATCAAGAATGAAGTAGTATGACAGGATATTACCCGGGTTTCCGAGGATATCCTCAGCGCCGCTCATTTCCACGCGGATAGTACACTCACACGCGGCAGCTTCGAGAGGAGGACTTGGGATAAAGAAAAGCGTATCGCCGCTGAAAACAAGTTCGGGATCCGTGCCGTATTCGAACACATCAGTAAGGCAAGCGCTTTCAATAGAGAGGGTTATAGCATCCGGAACAACTCCTTCAGCATCGAGTATTTCTATTAAAAGCGTATCGATTGTTGGGCATGCTACGACCTGGCTATCAGATGGGTAAATGGTCGATGCAACAGGACCAGATGCTGCCAGTGCAAAATCCCAGCAGTATTCCATTGTATTCGGCGCGCAGTAGGAGGGGTCAACATTATCAGCAGCAGCAACACACACGTGGACAAAATTACCGCCGCGGAACTCAACTGGAACGAGAGTGGGATCCCACCTGGCAGTTCCACCTGTAAATACAACGCTGGTATCGGTATCTATGCAGTAGGTTGCAGACCAGATGTCAGTACCGGTAACGTTTATCTCGAAGCAGATACTCGAGGCTAAAATACCGCAGCAATCGTCATCCAGGTCTAACCTAACAATAGGTGTTGGATTAACTATAATATAATCCACACCTGGAGCGGGGTTGGACCCGCCCGGGCTGTTCAGGTCAACCCTGAAAGATCCGCAAACTGGAGACCTCATGGGTGTTCCCAGCATGTTACTAACAGCTTGCAGACAGAAATTAACCGTATCGCAATGAGTAAAAGGTGTTGATGGACAGAATGTGAGAATGCTGGTCGAAGTATCATAGGTTAGTTCCGGATCACCTATGTAGTATGGAGTGCTTTCGTAAGTAAATTCTATAGTAGTAGTATCTATACCTATATCATCCACAACTTCCATGGTAATGCAATAATTAGTACATGATACACAGCATCCGCGGTATGGATCGATATTATATACCTGGGGACCTTCTGAACTTCTGTAGAACCAGGTACAAGTATCATTTTCAAGGTGGTTCAGCGGACAATCATAAATGTCCACGTCATCTGTAAAATCGTGCAGGCAATATTCTATGGTATCCTGGTCTTCGAAGCGGACGGCGGCGAAGGTATCTATGGCACCGATATCCACGTAGAGCGTACCTGGATTTCCGGAAAACCATGACAGCGCGGGATCGGGCCAGGTAAGGTCCACTGTAATTACAGTTCTTGGCGGGATTCCGGCTTTAGTCAATATGAGCTCGAGTAGTGTGCCGTCGGGGGTTAACCAGGAACAAGAATCAAATATTGCTATCTTGATAAGTGGGAAAGCGGAAGTATCTGGGGAACCTTCTCCAGGTTCCATGCTTTGCACCCAGGGACCCTGATGATCCATTATGAACCACCAATCATAAGTAGTGTCTGTAGGAACGTTATTGCCAAGACTATCCTGGGCTTGCAATAGTACCACATCAATCCTGGAGCATGATTCATAGTTCCTTGGTGTATCTCCAAAACACGTGAATCTAAGTATTGAATCAGAAGGATTATAGCTTAACTCTTCATCACTTCCATACCTGTAAACTCTTTCATCAACGAGCAGACGAATAGTTGAGAGGTCTATCCCGGTATTATCGAACAGTTTGATCTCCACTTCCTGGCACGTGCATGTAGTGTGTTGCCCCAGATCGGGATACAGCAGATAAGCTTCAGGGTATGTAGCATCTATACTGAATTTCCAGCAGTAAATGCTGTCGTTATAGTTTGGACCGCATTTCTGCGCGTTATCAGCAATTGCTAATAAGCATACTTCGAGGGTATCACCGTGGTTAAGTGATATGCATGTATCAACAAAGAAATCAAAATAAAGCCATCTCGGGAATCCAGGGTCATCTATTGGACCCCACCTAATGGGATCGCTATAATGGTAGTATTCGCATACCTCGCCAGTATTGATATTTCTTATTCGTAATCGCAGTTCGGTTGTATCCAGAATCGTACACTCTTCAACAATACCGACCTGCCAGGTCAGTCCAATGGGTGAGACGAAAACACCATTAGGTTCCGGACTCCCGGGACCATAGAAAATATAGGGACCTTCGTGGTCGGTAAAAAAGCTATCTTCAACTATTCCTGCCATCAAAGCATTACCGAGTGAGTCGGTAACATAGATAACTTCAATAAATATCCATGTACATTCATCGAAATCGCAACCAACATAAATAAATGAATCATTTCTGCATGTGACCGCAGGATGGGTACAAGAAAGTGTAGCGTCTCCGATCCTTACTTCGACCGAGCTCCAGTCGATCCCACTGGGGTCTTGAAATGTAACTATTACGGTTTCACATGAGCAAGCTGTAGTAATACCACTTGGGGGGTACAATATTTCAGCTTCCGGAGGGTCAAAATCCGCCCAATAGTAACAACAAGTAGTATCAGTAAAAACGTTGGGTTCACAGAAATCCACGGAATCCTGCAAATATACAATGCAAACCTCGTTTGTATCTCCGCTAATGACCGGAACTCGGGGATACAGGTGGAAAATACTATCATCAGGTTCCCATACACCATCAACGTATCCATAATCTGTACCGTTGATAATAATTTCTAACGATGTCGGATCGATGGCACCGCAGGGAGTATCCGCCATGAATATTTGAAATTCAGGCAGAGGATCGCTGAGAACGGGGAGTGTAACAGAGTCGCATGGTGGACTGATTATTTTAGCGTAAGGCGGAACGAAGTCAGTCATGAAGACAACTTCTGGTCGATAAAGCACAACGCAGCCATTAACATCCACTGCTGAATCCACCCTAAAATGTATTTCTTTGCAATGCTCATCCAGGAATATATCGGGAATAGGCATTTTGTGTTCCGGGGGATCGAGTCGCCAGGTTGGATCAGAAAACCGGGTAATAATTAGCGAGTCATCATCATCCCAGATAGTAGCTCTTGTAGCCCTGTAATTAACGCTTTCGTCATCGGTTATATTGAACCTTATCAACGAATCCAAATCAGTTGTACAGCTAACAGTACCCCAATTCAGGATTTCAATTTCAGGGTGTATTCCCGTAAAGCAGTCCACATATATAAGGGAAAACGTATCAGCGGGTTCGACATCCGGAGGGGTTACCACAGAACCTGTCCAATAGATCGTATCTGGGTTATCAGGTCCAGTGCAATAATCGGGATCACTCAAACAGATGTTCCAACCCGCAGCTCCAAATCCACCTGGTGGGAATGAATCAGGTGTAGTATATAAGCAAGTATCGTTGGTATAAGGTGGAAGGGAATCCAAATAATAAGGACGACCTTCCGGTAATTTTATGCATATCTGTACACTATCATAATCCCTTAACTCTTCATCATTGTTTGTAGCAGTTGCATTTGCTTGTTTGCAGAGAGCAATATCGCAATCTACGACATCAAACGACACGTCTCCTGGTGTTAAAGTTAAACCGGGCACTAGCTTAAGGGAATCACCTATTCCGTAATACGTTATAAAAGACCTTGAGAGTCCCGGCATCAACGCCATGAGGTCCCAACGCATAAATACCCCTACATCGTAATAAGGGAGTCCGTAACGCATTGCCGTTAATTCCGCGCTACCTATTTCCCAGCAAACGTGACTGAGTCCGCTTGCCTGACCTACCGCGAACACATCTGGTGGTGTACAGTCGCCCTCTCTCAAATAGCCTTTAGCAACCAGGGCGGCTGGATCGGAACGGCTTTCATAACCTCGATAGTAATATGGAATATATGGATAATACCAAACACTGCCTGTATCTACAACCGTGGGACCTAATTCCATTTGCGGACGGTCCATACCCCCGATCCTGACATCGATAAAAAGAATCAGACCAACATCAATTCTTTCTCCAAGGTTATTAGTGATGAAGTATTCAATTCTAACCTGGGGAAGTTCTTCGAATATCATTGGGGTCAGGACCTGCCTGAGTGTAAAATCGTACCTTGGGAAAGATCCCGCCTCTCTAACCTGCCATGTTGTAACCACTTCAGGAGGATCATCAGTAAAACTATGAGTCATAGGGAAATCCCGTATATCGGTTCCTCCGCAAAATGTAAAATAGGTGGGCCAGTTCGTGAATCTGAAATCATTGACTCTGAGTACAAAGTGAGTTTCTGATTCACCTGGTTCCCACGGAACGATCGTCGGAGAGTAAGCATAAGTCAATCGTGTTCCATCTCTATGACCTATGCCGAAATGTCCTTCTCCCGGGTATCCCCCGAGTGATGTATCCAATGAAGCGCAAACATCGCTCCAACATATATATGCTTGAGCTTTTAGGTCGCTATGCCCCGCGATTATCAAAATTGTAACAAAAGTAAAAATAATGAAAAATAATTCTTTCTTTGTC
>JAFGQG010000051.1 GCA_016935765.1 bacterium | reverse complement strand
TAATGGGCGATTAGCTCAGATGGTTAGAGTGCTTGCTTGACATGCAAGAGGTCACAGGTTCAATTCCTGTATCGCCCATTTTTTGTACTAAAAACGGTTGAAATAATAGCTGCGAAGCACTATAAGAGAATACTATGGCAGATGATAACATAAAAAATGCTCAAATAAAGATAACTTTCCCCGACGGGAGCAGCAAGGAATACCCTGCTGGAATAACCCCGCTCGAGGTTGCTGAATCGATAGGACCACGATTAGCCAGCGACGCTCTTGCAGCTCGAATCGACGGTAGAATGATCGACCTGAACGCCCCTCTTAATGAGAATACCGAGCTCGCTATCCTGACTTTCGACCTCGACGAGGGCAAAAAGATATACTGGCACAGCACCTCGCACATCATGGCGGAGGCGGTCAAGAAGCTGTTTCCGAACATTAAGGTTGCTATCGGACCAGCTATCGACGAAGGCTTCTACTACGATTTCGATAAGGAAACACCATTCACTCCGGAGGACCTGGAGAAGATAGAATCCGAAATGCAGAAGATCATCGAAGCCGACCTGCCTTTCTGCCGCGAGGAGATGTCCAAGGATGACGCTCTCAAGTATTTTGGAGAACAGGATGAGAATTACAAGCTTGAGCTTATTGAGGAGATTGAAGATGAAGCCATAAGTTTATACACCCAGGGGAATTTTACCGATTTTTGCCGCGGACCGCATATCCCATCGACCGGGAAGATCAAGGCATTCAAGCTGACTTCCATAGCTGGCGCTTACTGGCGCGGTGACGAAAAAAACGCCATGCTTCAGCGGATCTATGGTGTGTCGTTTCCCAAGAAGGCAATGCTTGACGATTTCCTGGAACGTATGGAAGAAGCGAAGAAGCGCGACCACCGGAAACTCGGACCGCAGCTTGAGTTGTTCGCTATCGACAACGAAGTTGGAGCTGGTCTGGTTCTCTGGCTTCCAAAGGGCGCTATCATGCGGAATATTATCGAAGATTTCTGGAAGGAAGCGCATAAATTGTTCGGGTACGAGCTCGTATATTCCCCGCACATTGCCAGGTTGGAACTCTGGGAGACCAGCGGTCATACCCAATTTTACACTGAGAACATGTACCAGCCGATGGACATCGACGAGATGAAGTACCAGATCAAACCGATGAACTGCCCATTCCACATGGCGATTTACACTTCAAGGATGAGAAGTTACCGAGAATTGCCGATACGCTGGGCTGAACTCGGCACCGTTTACAGGTACGAGCGTTCTGGCGTTCTTCACGGCTTAATGAGAGTCAGGGGCTTCACCCAGGACGATGCCCACATCTTCTGCACCCCTGATCAACTGCTCGATGAGATAAAGGGAGTGATCGATATCACTCTCTACCTGCTTCATGCCTTTGGTTTTCATGAATACGATGTTTACCTTTCGACCCGTCCCGAGAAATTTGTAGGCACTCTGGAAGGCTGGGAAATGGCTACCAAGGCGCTCAGGCAGGCTTTAGAGGACAAAAAAATGTCTTTCAAGATCGATCCTGGGGAAGGGGTTTTCTACGGTCCCAAGATCGATATCAAGATAAAAGACGCGCTTGGAAGGTCATGGCAATGCACCACAATTCAAGTGGATTTCAATCTACCGGAAAGATTCGACCTGAAATACATGGGCAAGGATGGCGAGATGCATCAGCCTATCACAATTCATCGCGCGTTGCTGGGTTCTCTTGAAAGGTTCTTCGGCGTGCTTATTGAGCATTACGCCGGGAATTTCCCTGTATGGTTAGCGCCAGTACAGGCAATTATTCTCCCCATCACCGAGAACCAGTACGATTACGCAAAGGATTTATATAAGCGCCTTAAGGGCGAAGGAATACGCGTGGAACTCGATGATCGAAGCGAGAAGGTCGATTATAAGATAAGAGATGCCGAAACCAACAAGATCCCCTACATGCTGATAGTAGGAAAACGCGAAGAAGAAGCAAATAACATATCTATACGTAAGCATTTAGTTGGGGAGCAAGGGACTCAAACCCTTGAAGAATGGGTAAAAAAAGTAAAAGAAGAAATCGAGAAAAAAGGAGGTTAAACTATCGCAAGTAGAATAGATCCCAAGGGGGCAACTCGTATTAACGAGCAGATAAGAGCTAATGAAGTTAGGTTAATTAACAGCGAAGGTAAACAGGTTGGTATCGTTGGGATCAATGAAGCATTAGAGGAAGCGAAACGCTCTGCACTGGACCTGGTAGAAATATCCCCCGGTGCGAATCCACCCGTATGCAAAGTAATGAACTACGGGAAATACCTGTACAAGAAACAGAAGCGGGAAAAGGAAGCTAAAAAGAAACAGCACAACTATCAATTGAAAGAGGTTCGTTTTTCATCCAAGATCGAGGAACATGATTACTTGCACAAGCTGAAAAGAATACAAAGATTCTTAAGTAAGGGACATAAGGTGAAAGTAAGCTTGTTCTTCAGAGGAAGGGAAATAACTCACAAGGATTTAGGTATGGAACTAATGGCTAGAATTGAGGAAGACACGAAAGATGACGCTATTGTACATCAACAGACTAAATTAGAGGGAAGAAAGTTATCGTTGATCCTTCGACCAGTTTAGTTTTGCTAAGAAACCAAGAAGAAAAGACAACCAATAATTAGAGAGGTTTACTACTAAGATGCCCAAGATTAAAACGAGGAAATCAGCTTCAAAACGGTTAAAAGTAACAGGAACCGGCAAGGTTGTCCGGCACAGAGCTGGGGCAGCTCATCTTCAGAGGAAGAAACGGTCTTCGAGAAAGATCAAGCTCAGGCAAAGGGCAGTGGTTGGGCAAACCGAGCTTAAAAAAGTCAAGGAGATGGTTCCAGGAACAAGGTCAAGAAGCACAAAAGAATAAGGCAGTTAAGCTTCAATTGAATTTTGCAGCCTGGGGTAGTTTAAATTCCCCTTTCAAACCGGCTGATCACCTGGAAAAAAGTATATATTCTGTTATGAAAAAACTAGTGGGAAAATGATTTAATTTAACATTAAGCCTTCAACAATTTACTGGATTTTTTTAAAAACACAATTAACGAAAGAATTGAATCGAAATAAGAGGAGGAAGCAATGTCTCGCGTGAATAAACAGGTAGCCAGACAAAAAAGGCACACAAAATACTTAAATGCCGCAAAAGGCTACTACGGCAGGAGAAGCAAATGTTATGGTACTGCAAGGGAAGCGGTTGAAAGGGCTTGGAAATACGCTTATATCAGCAGAAGACTAAGGAAACGTGATTTCCGAAGGTTATGGATCGCCAGAATAAATGCCGCTGTGCGACCTCAGGGCTTATCATATTCCAAATTCATGCACGGTCTGAAGCTTGCTAACGTGGAGTTGGATAGGAAGGCTCTCTCCTACCTTGCCATGAATGACCCTGATGGATTCACTAAACTTACTGAAGTCGCTAAAGAAAGCCTAAGTAATGATTGACGATATTGATCAAATTAAAAATGAAGCACTGGAAAAGATAAAAAGCGCTAAAAATGAAAGTGATATACTTGATTTAAAGGGGCAGTTGTTAGGGAAACAGGGATTGATCACCAGTCTATTAAAGAAGATACCCGAGGTACCGATCGAAGACCGCCCTGAATTCGGTAAAAAGATAAACATTCTCAAATCAATTGTATCCGACAAGATAGATTCTCAGTTAGCTTCATTGAAAGTATCTGCGAAAACGGGTCGAATCGACTCTACTCTTCCAGCGCGCGCAAGTTGGCTGGGCAGCAGGCATCCCATTAGCGCGCTTGTTGATCAGATCATCCATGTTTTTTATGGAATGGGCTTCGAAGTAGCGTCAGGACCGGACATCGAAACTGAATACTACAATTTCGACGCTCTGAATACTCCCGATGACCATCCTTCAAGGGACATTAACGACACTTTCTACATCGCGGACGGAACGCTTCTGAGAACACAAACTTCCCCCGTACAGATAAGGGTAATGGAAAAGCAGGAACCACCTGTTAGAATAATCGCTCCGGGAAGGTGCTACCGCAGAGACACCATCGATGCTTCGCATCACATTCTTTTCACGCAGGTCGAGGGGCTTTATGTGGATAAAGATGTCACACTGGCTGATTTAAAGGGTTTACTCACCATCTTCGCTAAAAGGATACTGGGACCAGAGGTCAAGATAAGGTTCCGGCCTCACTTCTTCCCATTTACAGAGCCATCCGTTGAATATGACTTCTCATGTATGTTATGCAATATGAAGGGGTGTTCAGTATGCGGATATACGGGCTGGGTTGAAATATCCGGCGCGGGTATGGTTGACCCGGCAGTGTTCAACGAGGTCGGATACGATCCGGATAAATGGAAAGGATATGCTTTCGGAATGGGGGTCGAAAGGATCGCAATGATAAAATACGGCATAAATGACATCAGGTTATTTCTGGAAAATGACCTTAGGTTTCTCAAACAGTTTCACTTTTAGGTTCAAATGCCCATTAGCTATAACATACTTAAAGGATTTCTTGATTTTGACCTTTCCCCTGAGGAATTGGGTCACAAACTGACCATGTCCGGTTCAGAAATGGAATACATGAGGGTTTTTGGACCGTTCGATCCAGGAATAAAGATCGGGGTTATCGAGGAGATAATCAGCCACCCAGAGTTCGACACACTCTTTATCTGCGATGTCAATATGGGCGATAGAGTTTTCAAAATAGTTACTGCTGCAGCGAATATCTACAAGGGGGAGAAAGTGATCGTCGCGCCCCCGAAAACGCGTATCCAGGATATTGAGATAGTGGCAAAGGACTTCGGGAAGGTCCGCTCTGAGGGAATGCTCCTTTCCAAAGAGGACCTCGGATACGAGGAGAAATCTACCGGTATATGGGAACTCGGTCCCAACGATGAAATTGGGCGACCGGTCGCTGACATATTAAAGACCGACTATGTTTATGGGTTGGAGATCACGCCAAACCGGGGGGATTGCCTGTCTCATCTCGGGATCGCCAGGGAATTATCCGCGCTTCTCGGCAAAGACATGAAAAAACCCGAATTTTCGCTGCAGGAATCAGACAAATTGGCTAAGGATATTTACACTGTAGAAATCCAGAACCCTGACGACTGTCCGAGGTATTCATGCCGGATTATCGAAGGCGTGAAGATCGAACCATCCCCGCTCTACCTGCAGGCTGCCCTCGAGTCCATTGGTATTAGGGCGATATACAATGTTGTCGATGTGACCAATTACTGCATGATGCTGCTTAACCAGCCTATGCATGCTTTTGATATACAAAAACTTAACTCGAATAAAATAGTTGTTCGAAGGGCTGGACTTGGAGAAAGGATGACCACCCTGGATGATGAAAACCGCATGCTTACAGACGAAGTTCTCATGATCACTACACCGGAGAGACCTGTGGCTATAGCCGGGATTATGGGAGGAAAGGAAACCGAAGTTGATACCGGGACCCAGGGTATATTGCTGGAGTCTGCATATTTTGATTCTGTCAGGACTCGCCGTGGCAGTAAAAGCATCAATCTCTCCACACAATCATCCCAGCGCTTTGAGAGAGGGATCGATCCGAGTTCAGTAGTATGGGTAGCGGATTACTGCGCTTCTATGATAACTGAAATCGCGGGTGGCAAAATCCTTAAAGGAATTATCGATGAGTACCCTAAGAAAATCGAGCCACTACCGGTCACGCTCAGGATGGAAGCGCTCAACTCATTGCTTGGAATTGAGATACCACCCGAAAAAACAATTGGCATACTGCGTTTTCTTGGATTTGAAGAAGTAAAGATAACTGGAGAAAAGAAGGACTGTATCGAATGCCTGGCTCCGACTTTCAGACCAGATGTCACCAGGGAGGCAGATTTGATAGAGGAGGTTGGACGGATCTACGGCTACGAAAATGTGGAGCCGAGTTACCGTCCCGGAGGGCAGCTTTCCTCCGCCCTGCCTGAAACATACATCCATTCGAAGAGAATATCAGAATTCTTGACAAATACTGGATTCTATGAAATAACAACCATCGGGTTCGGGAAGATCGACGACCTTCAACTATTTTTCCCACTGAAGGAAATAATTCCTGTATCCAATCCGACCAGTGTTGAATACGAATATATGAGATGTTCTCTAAAGCCAACGATGCTTCAGGTTATTTCCTATAACTTAAAGCAGAATTCCCGCGACCTGCGCTTTTTTGAGGTAGGCAATATCTATATTCACTCCAAGAAAGACACGTTTGAACCTTTGATGCTATGTGCTGCTATCTCTGGGAAGAGGTTTCCGGAACAATGGTCTATCCCTGACGAAGATGTAGATATTTTCGACATTAAAGGTACCCTTGAAAACCTATTCAAGAAAATCAACATAAAGGAATATCAATTGAGCCCTTCTGAATCGAAGATCTTCTTTGAAAACCAGGCATTCAACATCATAGTCGAACAGAACCGAATTGGTGAAATGGGTTCTGTGAATAAAGATATACTCGACCATTTTGAGATAGACCAACCTGTAATGATCTTCGAGCTGGATTTAAATAAAGCGTTGGATTTATCGACAAAAACAGAAAAATTCGTTGAAATTAACAAATTCCCGGCTATAAAGCGGGATTTAGTAATAATAATCAGCAATGAAATACCTGTTCAGCAGGTTCTGGACAGGATAAAAGAGCTCAGCGGTGATTTCTACGAGATCATTAACTTATTCGATTATTATACTGGTAAACCGGTCCCTGAGAACAAGAAAAGTCTTGGATTTTCGATCATTTATCGGGCTAAGGACAGGACACTTACTGCTATGGAGGTAAACGATTTTCACCAGGGGTTGACTGATAGTATTTGCGCTGAATTTGACGCGGTTTTACCAGCAAAAAAG
>JAFGQG010000050.1 GCA_016935765.1 bacterium | reverse complement strand
TGTATTATCTTTTTAACAAGCAGAAAAACTACCTGATGCAATTTGGTTTACTTTTTGTACTGGGAGGGGCTATCGGTAATTTGATCGATCGAATGAGGTTTGGTGAAGTAATTGATTTTATAAGTGTGGATCTAGGTTTCTGGCCAGTAAATCCATGGCCTATTTTCAACATCGCAGACGCTGCTATTACTGTTGGGATAATAATGTTAATAATTGCAAGTATAAAAAGTGATGGAAGAGAAAAAGATAAAAATAGCGGTCCCGAAGGGGATAGAACCGACCAGGATTGATATATTCCTTGCCGGGAACGACAAAATAGAGCTTTCAAGAACCCAGATAAAGAAGATGATCGGAGAGAAATTAATTATGATTCCCGATAAAGGGGTCAAGCCCAATTTTATTCTGAGGGGTGGAGAAACTATTGAAGTTACTATACCTGAGGAGGTGCCTTTTCGCCTGATCGCCCAGGATATTCCACTAAATATCGTATTCGAGGACGAATATTTAATGATTGTAAATAAACCTCCAGGGATGGTTGTTCATCCCGCGAGGGGCAACTGGGAAGGCACCTTGCTAAACGCGATTCTTCATCATACAAGGGAAATTTCCAGGATTGGAGGCGATCATCGACCTGGTATCGTTCACCGCCTGGATAAAGCTACCAGTGGATTATTGATATTCGCTAAAAGCGAGAAAGCTCACAGGAAATTAACGTATATGCTTGAGAAGAGAAGGATCCATAGAACCTACCAGGCTCTTGTTTGGGGAATACCCAAAAAATTCAAGATGACTATCGACCTGCCTTTGGGACATAATCCCAAAGACCATAAAAAGAGGGCTGTAGTGCCGGGAGGGAAGGAATCTTTAACTGTATATGAAGTAATTAAACTCTATGATTTCACCAGCCATTTAAGCATAAAGCTTCATACCGGGAGGACCCATCAAATACGCGTTCACATGAATCACATAGGTCATCCTGTTTTTGGAGATCCTGACTATGGGGGAAGGGATGAAAGGCTTGGAGGAGTTGCTCCACAATTCAGGGAGAAGGCGAAGCGCTTGCTGGAATTGATAGATAGGCAAGCATTGCACGCGAAAACACTTGGTTTTATGCATCCGATTTCGGGGGAGAAATTATCCTTCGATTCAGAACTCCCGGACGACATCCAGAATATTATTGACAATTTATAATAATCATGATAAAAAATGCAATCACAATTATAGCCGTATCCTGTATTTTCGTTCTATTCTTACTATCTTCAGGGAATGCAGTAGTTGGTTTCGAACCTGGGGATTGGGTAACTTATTCCAACTACAGGTACATCCGGAAAGTAGCCTTAACGGTGCAGTATGCTTATTTTCTGACCACTGAGGGTTTGATACGATATGACAGGTTTGAGGAGAAATGGGATAGACCATATACCTTTAATGATATCGGTTTGCGAACAGAGATCTCAAATATGTGGGCAAAGAACGACGAATTATATTTCGAGTCTCGCAGGAGATTATCTACGATTTCAGAGTATAATCTTAGCTGGCGTGCTCCTCACAGTGTGTATGACCCCGAGGAGCTTAGTTTACCGGAGGGAGGCTGTCCATCTCGATTTCCTTTATTTTTCACACCTTTCGGCTATCTTTTCAGGGTGGATGGCTATATTTTAGACTCGCATCTCAGGGAATATAAAGTTTACACATGCATCGAGGATGAGTACGAGGATTTATGGATGGGGACGTGGGGAGGGGGCGCTATGGTCGCTTCACTTCGGGATTTAAAACTTGAGTTACTGCCATTCGGCATGGCGAATTCTAATGTCCAGGCAATTCTTGTTGACGGGGATTCAATATGGTTTGGAGGACGAAACGAAAGCAATTTCGAGCCTTCTGGAATCACTTTGTATGACCGTAGAAATGAAGAATGGCACTATTTTGACGCAGAGATTGACGTTTACCTGGTCTCTGACGAAGTAAATTGCTTTGCTGCAACGAAAAAATATGTTTTCATTGGTACGGAACTCGGTTTGGTAGTTTACCTCAAGGAGGAGGATAGGTTCAGGTCTTACACGGTTTCCCGCGGCATTCCCGATGATGAAGTTACAGCCTTATGCATCAAAGGAGATGAACTCTGGGTAGGCACTGAATCGGGAATCGCGAAATGCCGGATTGGCATTTTTGATTTTGAACTCACTTCTGAAATCCATTTCCCGGTTGTATATGAGTTAATAGATGATGGTGTTACTCTATGGGCGGCTACCCGTGACGGCGCTTATTTCTTAACTGAACAAGGCTGGAGGCACCTTGGAACCCCTGATGGATACCTGGATGCCCCTATCTGGAGTATAGCAATTGATGATTCCTTCATGTGGTTCGCAGGTCAATTGGGAGTCCTTAAAATGAACACAAATGGGGGAGAACGGGAACTTTTCCCTGTTTCCACTATTCTACCAAAGACCTCTTTTAATAAGATAAGAGCCACGGAGAGGTATATCTGGCTTGCGTCCAATAGTGGTGTATTGAGATTTAGAAAACTGGACGAAAGCTGGCAAAATTACACAGAATACGATGGTTTAAGTTCAAATCGAGTGTGGACAATTGCCCCGGATGGCGATTATATATGGTTCGGTACCAGGGACGGCGCTACCCGGTTTTATTGGAATGAGCCCTCAAGGCTCGATTTTTAATATGTTATTATCTGGAGGGATGTAAAGATGATTAAGTTCGATTCAACCCAATTCGGCTCGGTGACTATCGATGGGAAAAAATATAGCGACGTCATTGTTGCTGAGGACGAAGTCGTAGCTAGGAAAAAACATGTCCTGAAAAAAATGTACGGAACCTCTCACAAAATCAGTAAAAATGAAGTTGATAAGCTTACCGCTGACAATCCCGAATACATTGTCATTGGAACAGGTCAGGAAGGCGGTATGGAAATTGACAAAAACACGAGAAAGAAGATCGAAGAAAAAGCCATGTTAATCATACTTCATACTCCTGAAGCTATCGCGAAATATAACGAATTAGTCGAAAGCCACAAAGTCAATGCTTTAATCCATACAACTAATTGAATTACAAAAGGATATAAACATTATTCGATGCTATATCTTAAATTAATACTTATGGATAAATACCATTAATAATGAAAGGATATTAAATTGAAAAGATGTATTATAATAGTGATTATCACACTTATTGGCTTATTCTTTACTAACTGTTCACTGCTGCAGCAGGTAGAATCCCGTTTAGCGATTAAAAACTGTAAATTCAGGATAGCGAATGTTCGGGATATCAGGTATAATCCTGTTATTGACCCTAACAATCTTGAATTTATTATAAATATGGAGTGCAAAAATCCTAATCGGGAGGTAGAGACTATCCTGGATAAAATCACTTTCGATCTATACGTCAATGACAATAAGACAACATCAGGAAGTATATCTAAGCAGCTTACAATAG
The DNA here is from genome assembly GCA_016935765.1 of bacterium. Classification (GTDB taxonomy): domain Bacteria; phylum UBP14; class UBA6098; order JAFGQG01; family JAFGQG01; genus JAFGQG01. The sequence goes on along the minus strand of JAFGQG010000050.1, from coordinate 5,659 downwards.
AACCTTTACAGGTAGTGACCTTTCCTATTACCGTAGGTTTGAACTTACGGGATGTTTCGACGGCTATCTTCAATGCCATCTCTAATGAGAGAGCGGATTACAGGATCGAAGGCACGGCTTTCTTTAATACACCTATCGGGGAAATTTCATTCCCAGTCACTATCAAAGAAGGCAGCTGGTCGAATTAAACACTTAATAATATACTTTAAATAAAGATATTATCTTATTTATTAATAATATAATATGAATCTAAAATGCATTGAAAAAAAAGGTAAAAAAGCAATAATCCTTCTTTTAAGATTACTACTTAAGAAAGATCAAATACCACTGGATAAGTTTAAAACTGCCAATCCCAAGAAGATATTAATCATTCGAGTAGATGACAGAATAGGGAACCTTGTAATGCTAACACCTTTCATAAAGTCAGCCAGGAAGGCATTCCCTGAATCAAAAATATACTTCCTATCCGGCGCGAAGTTTCAAAAACTTCTTAGTAATAATCCCTATCTTGATTCTATTATAGTTGCAGATAAACGTAAATTCATATTAAACCCGGTATCATTCATTTGTTTTTTAATAAAACTGAAGCGCATGAATTTCGATTTGGTATTTGATGTCAGCCATGCTCATTCGTTTTCGTTTCAGAGCGGTTTGTACAGCTACTGCACTCGAGCTCATTACAGGGTAGGTTTCAACCGGGAAAATGCTGAACTCTTCCTGAATCTTCGAATCCCCCTGGGAAAAAGCGCTCCGGAGAAACAACATGAATCCATGATTTACCTGAACCTTCTAGAGCATTTAGGAAAAAAGGTTGAGCAGAGTCTACCCAGTATTTACCTGGATGATGAAGATAAAAAGGCAGCAATAGCATATTTTCAGCAGGAAAAAATAGAATCGGGGGAAAAAATAGGAATTCATATCGGGGGCAGAAGAGGAAAGATCTGGGGGATAGAATATTACGCTAAGCTGGCTGATCTATTGTCGACTGAGCTAAATGCCGCTATTTTGATTTTTAGTGGAAAAAACGAATTAAATAAAATGCAGGAACTGAGAACTTTAACCAAGGCAGAACATCATCATGTTCCGGTATTACCAATTAGAACATTTGCTGCTGTTTTACACGGTTTAGACCTTTTCATTTCTGTTGATACCGGACCTATGCATCTTGCAGTCGCTGTTGATACTCCGACTATCGAAATATTCTTCGTAAACGATTACGAGAGATATGGTTATTCTGAAACGGGTAAACACAAAATAATCTACTCCAGGAGGAACGAGTTGGAACCCGAAACCATTCTGGAAGCTTCCAGAGAGGTACTGAATTATGGATAACCTAATCATGAATTTTACTTTTACCTTGATTTTTATAGGTAACCTTATAGTATTATTTGGATAAAAAACTGGTTGTATTATGAGAGAATCACTTAAGCTTTTAAAATATATCAAACCTGAATGGAAAAAGGTTATTATCGGGTTTGTTTTTATGCTGTTTTTCGCGTTCTTCAGCGGTATCTCTATCGGGATGATCATACCCCTCATGGATAATGTTTTCACTCCTAAAGCCCAGGTAGAAACCTATCAGGAAATTACAATGACCCAAGCATTAGGTGAATTTTCTCAAGAAGTGAAAACCTATATCAAGGAACACAGGGGGCAGGAGAATTGGATAGAAGATACTGGTAAGTTCATGAAAGATAGGGGAGTGTATTATCTTAACAATGTCCCTCCCTTAGAAATTTTAAAATTCGTGGTCATCGCTATCATTATTCTATTCCTGCTCAAAAATATATTTTTCTACTTGAATAAACTAATATTCGTGATAGTTGAGAATAAAGTTACTATGAATCTCCGTAATGACCTCTACAGGAAATTCCAGTCGTTATCAATGTCCTTTTTTCACAAGAATCCTACCGGACAGGTCTCTGCGAGGCTCTTCAATGATATAAATGTTATCAATTCCTTGACTATCAATGTGTTTGCCAAGATAGTAAGGGATATTTTGATGGTAATCCTTTACGCAGGAATCGCTATTTACCTTTCCGCGGGGCTCTTCGTTTATATCCTGATAGTGATCCCGCCGGTAGTTTATCTCGTAACTTTACTTACCCGAAAGTTAAGGAAGTATTCGGGCAGGAGGCAGCGAAAGATCGCGGATATCTATTCAATCGTTCAGGACACTATTCCTGGTATCCAGATAGTCAAGGCGTTCACAATGGAGGATTATGAGGTCCGAAGGTTCAAAAAGCAAAACCATAAGTATTACAAGTATATGAATAAGCTTAACAGCTACAACTTAATGTCTATCCCATTGAGTGATATATCGGGAGCGATAATCGCTTCATTTGTGCTATGGTATGGGGGCAGCAAGATTTTGTCTCCGGATACTGCGCTAACGACCGGCCGCTTCTTCGCGTTTTTAGGTGCCATTTTCTCCATGATCAATCCAATGAAGAATATCATTAAACTATACAGCGATATTCAGAATGCTTCGGTAGCAGTAAAAAGGGTTTTTGATATTTTCGAAATTGAATCCGATATTAAAGAAGCAGAATCACCTGTTTTAAAGGATACTTTCGATAACAATATCCTGTTTGAGAACGTTAAATTTCATTACAATGCAGGTGAGGAGGTTTTAAGAGGTATCGACCTGGAGATTAAGAAGGGAGAGGTAGTCGCGTTTATTGGTCCGAGTGGAGGTGGCAAAACTACATTAGTGGACTTACTGCCGCGGTTTTATGATCCTGTCAGTGGACGTATATTATTAGATGGCATAGACTTAAAGAATATACCTATCAAGAAATTGAGAGAGATGCTGGGCATTGTTACTCAGGAAGTAATACTATTTAACGATAGCGTTTACAACAATATCGCCTATGGGCTTGAAGGTGTACCTGAAGAAAGAGTAATCGAAGCTTGTAAAGCAGCAAACGCGTTCGATTTCATTCAGAAACTGCCAAAGGGATTCGACTCCCAGATCGGTGAAAGAGGTTGTAACCTTTCCGGCGGTCAAAAGCAGAGAATTGCCATTGCCAGAGCGATCCTGAAGAATCCGCCAATTTTGATATTCGATGAAGCTACATCCTCGCTTGATACCGAATCCGAGTCTCTCGTGCAACAAGCAATCAACAACTTGATCAAGAACAGAACTGCTTTGGTAATTGCGCACCGCTTATCCACTATTACAAACGCTGACAAAATTGTAGTCATTGAAGATGGAAGTATCATAGAGCTTGGGACACACTTTGAATTATACAGTGAAGGAACGCGTTACAAGCAACTCTATGACCTTCAGTTTAAACAGAATAATGATCAAAGTGGTACTCAAACTGACTATTGAGATAATTAAATATTAACAACATGATTTTCTTACCTTTTTCAGATGAAACCCCTAAATATAATTGAAGTAGTAAACGTTCGCTGGTGGAACGCCTGCGCCCACTATGGTGTTTTGCTTTCTGAAGGTTTACAGAAGCTTGGGCACAAAGTATATGTTGCAGGCGACCCGGATTCGAGACCTATCAGAATGGCGAAAGAAAAAGGACTCGATATCATTGATAAATATACTTTTTCTAAGAATAATCCTACCAACATGCTGAGAATAACCAGGGGGATTAGAAAATTCATAGAAGAAAAAAATATCGATTTAATCAATTTACACAGGGGACAGGCGGCGATCGCATTTTCAGTCGCAGCCAGGACAGCACACAGGAATTGCAAGATAGTCAGAACCTGGGGAGACCAGAGAAAGCCTAAAAAGAACTTATTCGCAAGACTTCAGAATTCAAGGTTTACAGATTATATAATAACCACAACGCGCAAAATGGAGGATTATTTTCTAGAGTATATTTCTATCGACCCGGCAATGATCTCCACAATCCATGGAGGAATCGATGAATCAATCTTCGTGGAGACTAATGACAAAAATGTAAACAGGGGAGAGGAAGTTATTAAAATAGGTATGCTGGGCAGATTTTCACCAGTTAAAGGGCATTTTAATTTGATAGAAGCATTTAAAAAAGTAGCGTCAAACAGGAATGATGTCAAATTATACATTGCCGGGAAAGCCATCAGAGATGAGAAAAAAGACCAACTTCTGCATTATGTTGACCATCTCGGTCTTAATGATCGCGTTGAAATCTTAGGTTATATTGAAGACAAAATACAGTTTATGAGTAGTCTCGATTTATGTGTTGTACCCTCGGTGGACTCAGAAACAATAAGCAGAGTTCTTTTCGAATTCATGGCGATGGGTAAACCTGTTGTGGGATACAGACTAAATGCTATAGCAGAAATCATCGAGGAGAATTTCAATGGCTATCTTGCAGAAACAGGGAATACTGATGACCTGGCTGATAAAATACTATTGGCTATAGGGGACAAGAACGAGTTGACGAGAATGGGCAATAATAGCCGTTTCCTGATCGATAATAAGTATAGTCTTTTAAAATTTGCTAAGGATACCGAAGATATCTATTTAAAAATAATTGAACGCGGCTAATCTTACTCCGTAGGTTCAACCTTCCTTGTATTTATGAATAATATTCCCAATCAATCTTCCCCTTTGCTCCCAGGTAAGAGTTTCCGCCTTTTTAATCACTCCTTTCCGCATTGCCGGATATTCTTCCTTCTGGGAAAATGCATACTTAATGGTATCCACCCAACTATCGGTATCGCTTGTTTTAACGATATACCCCTGTTCCCTGTTCGTAACAAATTCACTAACGCTATCCAGGTCATTAGCGATCACAGGGATACCATTTGCGAAGAAATCAAAGATCTTGAGGGGAGAGGTCAAAAATTGGTTGAAAAACGTATTTTCAAGTGGGACGACTCCGAAGCGAACTTTTCTCAGGTGTCTCGATATCTCGCGGTATGGAATCCAACCAGTAACTGATACCTGGTCCTTAATATTCAGCTTCTTGGCGGTTTTATAGACTTTGCGTATTTCTCCCCTTGTTTTACCACCGATGATCAAGAGATGTACTTCCGGATCATTTAATTTGGCAAGGACTTCCAGCACATTCATAACACCTTTATGTTTATCAAGTGAACCGATGTAAGCTAAAAGTTTTTCATCCTTTTCAGCGAGTGGGGCTTCCGGAGCTTTCCATAATCCCGTGTGTACCAGAAAACATTTCTGGTTAGGAAATTGTTCCCGGTAGAACTTCATCTGGGAGCTTTGCACACAAAAAACACCATCAAGCTGCGGAATGTACTGTTGTTCGATCATTTCACGTGCTCTGAAGCGCTTTTTATTTATGATATCAAACCGCTTAGAAAGGTCGGCGTAGAAATCATGACTTTCAAAAAACACTAAAGTTTTTAATTCATCTTTTATCTCCGGAAGATAAGGTAAAAACCCGTTTGCTCTTGTTACGACAGCATCGAAGTCCACAGTCCTGGATAATATTTTTATATATGCGTAACTTTTATTTAAGAAATGTTTATGTGACCTAAATAGCCGCATTGGGTTTATTTTAAATACATGCAGTTCCTTTGGAGGTATTAACCCGAATTTATGCTCGATTACTTGTTCAACACCATGTGGTGTATTATTCTCAACAAATAAATAAACGTTGAATCCAGCTTCAACAAGACCAAGTGCGTTCAAAGTCACGAACTGGAAACTCGGGGAATTGGAAGGCCATCGAGTAGTATG
>JAFGQG010000049.1 GCA_016935765.1 bacterium | reverse complement strand
TCGAAAAAGCCGGAAAAAATAGCCTTTTTCTCCTCATGATGACGGGTGGGGGTTATTGGTTGTGGAGATGTATTTTTTGTTTGGTTTGCAAGCATTTCTTAAATAGAAGATATAAAACCTCCAAAGAAGCCTCAATGTCATCTCGAGGTTATTATTTCTTACCGTCCGGCAACCACAGGTTGGCACGATCTCAAGCAAGTGAATTAAGTGATAACACGCGAAGTACCAGCGACTTTGTGTTGGATTCTTATGCTAATGGGATTGCCGAAAACCAGCAACTGCTGGTTACGCGATAGCCAGTGGAGGTGTTTGTCGTTTTTTTTCTTAAATTTTGACCGCCATAGTTCCACTAAACCCGGACGAAGGCAGCCTTCTACCTCGAGTATCAAATCGCAAATTGTAAATTGCAAATAGTAAATCTATTATTCGCGTTTTCTCTATCTCGCCGGTACGGAGAATCCGTCAGCGTGAAGCAATCCGGGTTCCGTGGTGAAGTACCAGTATCCATAGCACATGTTGAGTGTTCCCGCCGGGTCTTCGTATCCGCTGCCCTCGGGATTGTACCAGTAGAAAGTGCCGGTTCCCGAGATGCTTCCCGTTTCAGAATAAGGTACACCGATGAGGTTCCAGCCGGGATATACGCTGATGGTGTACTCATCCACAGCCATTCCGGCAATTCTCGTGTCAACCGGTTCAGCGGCATAAACCCAGTAACCCTTTCCTGCTTCAGGGTATTCCCTTACTTCGTACACTCTTGTTTCACCATTATACCAGTAGCCGTCGGATACCACACCGGGGAGCAGTTCCTGGAAGGAGATCTCGCCAGTCGGTATGTACGGGAAGGATACCAGGTTCCAGCCCTCGGGTAATACGACGTTCTGGATAGCTAACTCAGGGTGCGAAAACTTAACGAAAACGCTAACGTCACCGTTCGATGAATAGGAGTTGTTATAGTGCATATCGACGATCGCGCCGTCCTCTTCGTATATCTCGAACCTGCCGTCGGGGAGGTATTCCGGTCGCCATGTAACCGTCCACGGATCGGCGTCCGGGTTGATATCCACTACCGCTTCCCAGATTATGGGTAGAGCTTCGGAGTACCTGATGTCTCTCTGAAGCCTCGCAATGTGCGGGTTATCAGGGTCAGCAAGCGGGAAGTAGGCATGGATGTTCCCTACTGGTGGCAGTGTGATGAGGTCGAGTCCCGGGTTGAAGCCGTCGTCAGCGTGACCGGAAGCTCCGAAAGTTATAGTATGAGACAGCGCTGAAGCGTCAGGTGAAAATACAAGGTCAACTACCCACTGCGGGTTGGTCCAGAGTACGATAAGGAATCCGTCCTCCGGCACCGAGGTGATGTCGCCATCGTTGAAGGTTGCCTCGCTGAACTCGAGCCTCGTGAACGAGCCTTCGCTTCCGGTGGTATTCACCATGTATTCGATGAAGAAGAAAACCGGGAAGCCGCTCAGGGTAGGACCATTGCCCTCGATAATTATAGTACCGCCATCGATGGTTACGGTCAGGTCTCCAGCCCAGGGGGCAACGATCGTGCCGTCGGTGGTTATTCCGAGAGGAGTGAGAACATCCGGGTTGGCGTCGATGATCAAGGTGAAGCTGGTGATATTGTACTGGTCAACCTCTTCGATATAAATGGGTACCAGGATATTGTCCCCAATGTACGCGGTGGTGTCAGGAAGGTAGAGCTCGACCACGTTGACGTTGAAAGTCCAGCAATAAGGGGCGTCCTGAAGGGTATTGCCTTCACAGTAGTCCGAAGGCATATCGTTGGCAGCATTCAGACATATATCGAAGGTATCGCCAATTTCAATTTCTATTCCGGCGTCAGCGGGTGAAAAGTGAAGCGTTGCGCCATCCCAGGTTAGAGCTGGATGTGTCATGTCGTAAACAATGCCATTGACTTCGAGCTCTATCGTGCTTTCATCGACTGGGGTAACCGCGTCTTCGATGTCCACTGTGAATTCCGGTATGTTTGTGGTTGCAATGATAGCGCCGTTTTCCGGGTATTCGTTGGATGCAACCGGCCCGGACAGGTCGGGAGTGAAGGTGCCGCCCAGACCGAGTATGGGACACCCGGCGGTATCCAGGAAGGATGCCACCCCCCATGTGTACGTAAATCCATCGATATAATCGGTTGAGGGTTGGAACACCAGGAAGCTGTCGTTGATTATCGAGAGTTCCGGATCGTCCATCGTATATAAATCTGCTTCGATGACGAACCTGATCGAAGATGTATCGATCCCGAAGTCCACGTGGAATTGGTTTACAACTTGCTGGTCGGCGCAGGTGGTTCTTGCTCCTTCAAGGGGTTCGATGAGCATTCCGTAGGGACCGGGAGCGAGCTCGGGGAGGTAAATGCAGAAGGTGTCGATTATGGGATCAGAGCCCTCATAAACCAATGCGATCGTATAACATACGGTTGTATCGTAAAGCCCAGGCGGGACAACGATATGCCATGTTGCGACTTCGCTGCCTCCGAAACCGACCAGGTCGCCAATATCGATGATGAGGTCATAACCTTCAGCCAATTCCAGGCCCGTCCCGGTCAGGTCGATAATCACAGAAACACCGCTTGCGGTAGCTTCGCCTCCGTTCGAAATGAGCACGTCTATGCTGAACGGATTCGGACGCGGACTGGCGCAATCAGACCATAAAGTTGGCGGAGTATGGTAAATCGAGATTTCCTCGGAAAGCTCCCCGATGCCATAATAAGTGGTGTAAACTAAAGTATCTCCCGGGTGAACCCACCTTGGATACCACTTCACCATGGTTGCGGTGTCGTATCCGAAGTCTCCGACCGCATCTTCTATCCAGTAAAGGTCGTCCCAACCGTTGCTGTATGATATCGGCCATCTGCCGCACCAGAAAACGTCGGGGTAAGTCGCTTCGAAACCGCGTAAAATTCCGAGAGCCTGCAGATCGCTCGGCGCTGGCGGGTAACCTACTTCGTAAGCCCTCCAGACAGCGGGAACTTCATCCGCGAACCAGATTTCCGCCATGCCCGAATAACCGTAGGAAGTCGAGATGGGAGCTCCGTCATTGGAAGCAAGCTTCGTGTCATAATATACCAGGCAGCCGCAATTGTGCGAATCACGATCGGTAGGTATGAACTTGGTTGTATATTTTACCTGTTCGTTATCTCCGGGGTCACTGCCCAGGCTGACACATTTCAAATCCTGAATTATCTTGACTCCATGCCTGTCGTTCCATATCGTTCGAATGATCTCGTCGGAAGTCACGAAAATCTCGTCGGGCGCTGTTATCAAAGTGCAATCAGGCCCGGTTCTGTACTGCTGTTCTGGTGTATGGCCATCGATCTTGTAGATGGAATACGACCATGGCACAGATGGGTAGTAATAGGTTAGTTTCAGGTAACTTCCGGATCCCGATGGGTCTCCCCCCTGCTCAAAGGAGCCAGCCCCGGAAGCAGTCTCCATAATAACGTCAACATAGCCGTTGTCCACGGAGAAATCCATGGGGAACGCCGCTCGCGGAGGCGCTATTCTCTCTAAAAGCTCCAATTTCCATCGATCATATTCAGCCCGGTCGGTAGGGGGTGAAGCAGGATCAAAACCATATAGAAGTGAGCACAGCATCACCGTTAATAATGAACATAACAATAACTTTCTCATCAAAAACCTCCTGTAAATTTAAACGTTGTCCTCGTTAAGGTAAACTGACTATTATAAAAAGTCAAATAAATTATATAAAATTCATTACAATTATAAATACTTTTATCTGTATATTTTTGTTTTCTAAGGCTCGTTTTAGTTCCTGAGTTGTTGGATGTATGGATGAATGGCTGGTTGGATGATTGTTAATCTCTTGTTTTACTATTTCTCATTTAAAGGTTGCGAAAAAGTTTTAATGATATTATGCAACTCAATTGCTTATGAACCTTCATTATTTACAATCGAAATTTCTGAATTAATATCCTGGCGAGCATTACCCAGGTATTATGATCTTCGGTCTCTTCACGCCTACCCTCAACTGAGTCGTTCCATCCAATAAAGCAAGACAGTTCTCCTTCGCCCTTAAAATTTCAATTGTCTCTGTATCGAAGCTTTTATCCCCGAAGCCCTTGAGCAAAACTACAGTGAATTCCGGTTCATCCTTCCAGAAATGCGCCAGATGAACACCCGCGGTTATCAGTCCAGAAACCCTTTCTCTTTTTAGAGAATCCAGCAAATCAGAATCGACTCTTTCACTCACGAAAATGCAGTTGGGTTCAGGTTTGCTGAACTTCAGATTTCCATAGGCCTCCCCACCCAAACCCCAGGTTCCCTGAATAATCGTGCCCCTGTTCCTTATAGAACACCCTCCCGGGAATACCTCGCTTACTTTCCCGGGAAGCCAGGCAAAAAGTTCCAGCTCCTCCAGGAGAGGCTCTATTACTACCAATCCTTCCTCGGTTTTGATATCGGTAACGATCCCTCTCATCGGGGACCTGGCGAACTTCATCTCGTTCACCGTCATCTTGGCAGCAACATGCTGGGTCTTTCCAACTTCCTGACCAACCTGTACTTTCAAGTAGGGTTTTATTTCAAAAGGCTTTACGGATAACTCTCTTGCGACATCTATGATGTAAACTTCTTTAGCATACTCAGGTTTCTCGCGGACTACTATCGAACCATCGGGCAATATCTTCTCGACCGTTCCGGACACGGGAGAACGGAATTTCTTCCCCAATATACCAGAAGTCTGAGCAATTACCTCCCCGGAATGAACATCGTCGCCTATCTTTTTTGACAAAACCTCCTTCAGCTTCTCCGGAGAAATGTTCAACACACTGGCTATGTCGAGAAAGAATGGCCTGAGGAAGGCTTTTACGCATTTCGCAACCACAGTATCTGATGAAACCTCCTGCCCAGCTTTAACATAGACCTCGCCCGGTATAGCTAATTCGCGCTTTATTTCAATATCCCCGCGATATAAACTGGTTTCAGACATCGCCTCGATCTTGCGCTTCTTCAAATCGTATTCGACATTCTCAAACAGGTGGGGCTTTTTATTAATTGGGCGTATCCTTCCATCAAGGATCAAACCGAAAAGGGAGCTTTCAGCGTGGATTTCGTGAGTTTTATTGTTCAATTCCCCGCTTCTCACCGAAAATTTCGCGTCCTTCCCGACGGGGACCATCCTGACCTCCCCCGCGTTCAAGTCTATGTCTTCAGCTCTTTTATTGTCATTAATTTCACGAATTGTCAATATTTTATTTCCGGGTTTGTCGCCTGTTACTGGAGATACAGCGGTGGCAAGCTTGATATACCCGATCTCGTAGAACAGTTCCTTAGCCAGCTCCGGCGCAACCTGGGAGAGTACCCCGAGTTGGGGGAACATGAAAGAAGAATCTACGGCAAGCGAAACTACATTCCGCGGCTGCAATCCATTGAGAAGGATCTCCGCGGCGATTTCTCTCGGTGAATGAGACAGGATGCCTCCGCTTCCTATAATGACGTCATAACCTTCAAGCTGAAATTCTTCCGAATCGAGCCACTTAAGCTCCTGTGGCTTCAAATTTCCCAGGTTCAGTTCCTCCTGGCCCAGGCTGAAACTCAAACCCTTCAGTACTGACAGGTGCTCTTTTAACGCTTCACGAATCGCTACAGTCGCTACGGCTTGCTCGATCTGAGCGTCCTCAACTTTTTCAGGGAGACTGGTTGGATTTATGTGTTTGTTGCCTATTTTATCGAGAAGGTCAGTATCGGAAATGTCTGCTTGAAGCATTTTGTTTATTGTGCTTAATCCGCTGCTCCTTATAACGTTCATGATACTGTAACTCATGCCGAGGTTCGCGCTGACGGTTCTAAACACGTCCCCGCCTTCCGCGGTGAAGATGTCGGTCGTCGCGCCGCCTATGTCTATCGCTAGAATTCGCTTGTCAAGGTCCTCGGATATGGATGCGAGGAGCTTTGAAAAGGCGGCGGGTGTGGGTAGTATTGGCGCAGACACCCAGCGCTTCAGCTTTTCATATCCCGGAGCGTGCGACATTACGTGCTGTGTGAACAACTCATGAATCCTGTCTCTAGCCGGTTCGAGGTTCTCCCTGTCTCCTTCAGGTCTTATGTTGGGCACGTGATGTATCACGAAATTACCAGTCATGGTTTTCTCAACCCACTCCCTTGCATCTACATTACCCGCGAAGATGAGGTCCAATTTTGCCTGCTTGCTTAACTTGGGATGCAGCTCAGCCTGGGATATTATTTCAGCGATGAAAACCGGTCCGGACAGCGAGCCATGGTCGAAACCGCCCGATAGAAGCAGCATATCGGGGCGCACATTTTTAAGGGCTTCTATCTTCTTGTAAGGTGTTCTCCCATCATCGAGAGCGATAATATCGAGAAGGATCGCGCCAGCACCAAGGGCGACCCGTTCAGCGCTTTTCGTTGTTATCTGCCGGATCAATCCCGCGACAACCATCGCTAAACCGCCACCGGCGCTGGAAGTAGATAAATACGGGATACACAGCTTCCCGTTTTCCAATAACTTTCTTCCAGTGGTTTTCTCAAGTTCCCAAACAGCGTTCAAAACCCCTATGGTAACATCTTCATAGGGTTTCTCTACGGTCGTCGGTCCCTCCTCCCGGTAATAACCCCATTTTTTACCTGGTTCAAATAGAAATGCTTTCGTGGTTGTACTGCCCACATCAGTGATAAGAAACGGTCCTTTTTCGAAATCTTTTGTTTCCATAATTGGTTTTGGTTTTATAATTAAGTTTCTTTTCGCTATCTGTTATTATAATAATTTTTTACAAAAAATAAAGAAAAATTTTTGTTTTGGATTGGTCCCACCGTAATATAGTTTCAGTTCCATATTGATGACACCGTCATGATTACCCCATACAACCTGTTTTTATTATCGAAAACCCAAATATTTGAAAGGTTATTTTGGATGAATTAATACTCTTTTAATATTTGCTTAACTAACCCGATTATCTTGTGCGCAAAGTTGATAACGTTCATTGCTTCGGTTTTTGTAGAACTCTCTCTCTCACTATCATTTTTTTCGGGTTTTTCTGTAGAAGTTTTTTTTCGAAATTGCTCGAAGGTGAAAGCGAAGGTTTCCATCGAAGAAAATCTCTTATCCGCTGTGGATGCTTTCTGAAAAAGCGTTGGCAAAGGTTGGTTGGTAAAGAATGCAATACCTTCGGATTTTAGAAATCCCTTGATGATTTCCTCTACAGCCTTCTCTGAAAGATGACATGCGAGGTCGTATCTGCTTGCGTCAAAGTGCTTTTCAGCTTTTAATAAATCCTTTTCAGCCTGTGATAGAATTTTTTTTAATTCTATTTCTTCACTAATACCCATAAGGATATTCCCCGTTTTGTTATATTTCAATTATTAAATTAGTATAAAATGAACAAAAAGTCAACCTTAATCTTCAAGGTCATCCCTATTCCCCGGGTTGGCAGATAGCCATAAACCTATCCATCCTAATACAAGGATGTTTGTATAAGAGACTCTAATGCTACAATTATTAACCATCTACGATGGTTTGGCGTATATTATGGTTTTTCAGGATTTAAGTCCTTTTCGAGTAATTTAGTGTTTTGGTGTTTTAGTGGCGTTTTTGTATTTTTTTTCTTTATCCGTGATTATCCGCTCAATCCGTGTCATCCGTGTGCTATGTTTTTGTTTTTCATTGCTTTTGTTTCCCCCTTCCCATCCAGGCGGTACAGGTACATCTAACCAATTAATATAATTGGTTTTAGAAGTTTTCTATGAAAACATTCACCAGTACCCTACCAAGTGAGACGAAGATTATTCAGAATTGCAGTGTTTCCTTCTTTTCATTGATAATTGCTAACAGCTAATTGCCCACTGACTAATTGCTTATGTTTCCCCTTTAACCCTCAACTCCTACACTCTCTCATCAATATACGGATACACAAAGAATACAACCGCGATACTGCATACCAATCCAGTCAGAGTTCTGAAGAGGTTTCCAGTGTTCCAGAATTTGAATGTCTGACCTAAGCCATCGATCCACAGCGGAAGAATCAGTATGATAAAAGCGATCAATGGAAGCGGTTTTCTCACCTTTTTTCTAAAGATGGCAAAAAGAATGCCGCCTATGAACATGCCTACGTAAATCCCTGTACACCTTGCACATACAGGGAGTTGTTTCCCAAATATAAAATATGACCTCGCTGGTTCCTGGTGACAGGTGGGTTTGAAAAGATAGTAGATAAGCCCCGAAAGCTTAGAACCTGCAGAACTCAGGTATGGGGCGAGAATTATCAGGACTAAAAGGAGCGTAAAAACCCCGTTCGCAAGTAAAAGCCAGTGATCGGCAAAGAAGTTTCTTGTTCTATATGGTGAGTCGGGCATAATACTTAGTACTTTTTTTCTTGTTTGCTTAAGGTCTGTATCTTACATTGAAATTGATGAAATAAATTCTATTTACAGCTTTTGAATATATTAATTTACTTCCATCGAGGAAAGAGATTTATTTTAAAAAAGTTGAGAAGAATAAACGAACGAGTTTAAAAATGTGGAAAACTGATTACCCGGGACACGACAAGATTTACAGGCGGTTGAGAGAGAGCAGCGCGCTCGGTTGGGGAGGCGATGAAAACGAGATGAATACGCAAACAGCTCTCCGGTTCCTGAATTCTGTTTTCAATCGGGAATCCAAGACTGCTTCAGGAAACCTGCTTGCGTTAGGGTGTGGAGATGGCAGTGTTGCTTTGCCTCTCGCTGGAAAAGGCTTCGAAGTGTTCGGTATCGATATCTCTCCGACGGCAGTATCATGGGCAAAAGAAAAAGCTGTCTCCCAAAGGTTAAAGGCTGATTTCCTCGTGGGGAACGTTAACTCCTTGCCGTTTTCGAGTGAAAGCTTCAATATAGTAACCGATATAGCATGTTCCCATTGCATAATCGGGGAGGATAGAAAGCTGTTCTTCCGTGAAGCGTATCGAGTGCTGAAAGAGGGGGGATTATTCATTTTGATGTCGATGTGCGGGGATCCTAAGGAGGAATCCGTCAAATCCAACTTCGACATGAATACGAGGTGCTTGGTAGTTGGTGGTATCGCAAGACGGTATATCGGTTTACCTGGGGGAATAAGGGCGGATGTGGAATCAGCCGGCTTTGAGATAAAATTTAGTGAAGTTGTCCATGACGATATTCATCAGGATGATCTGTATTTAGTCGCGGGAAAGCCATAAATCTTGAAGCGGGTGATAAAAGGGATAGGGAAAACATAGAGTGAAATATATCCAAAACCTGAACAAAGTCAAAAAGAAGACTTTCTAAAATTGTAATAACTTAGTACCAGTTGTTTCACCACGCTTTTTTACTTGCAAGATTTGTATTTATACTATAAATTGTTTTAAACGATCTAATTTTGTTAAAAACCTTACGCTTAGTGATAGTTAAAGAATGGAAAACGTAAAGAAAATCGATAAAAAAATTAAAAAGGCTACTGATTATCTTATTTCAATAGGGTGTAAAGAAATTATCCTGTTTGGTTCCATGGCGAAAGGGACAGTTACTGAAAATTCTGATATTGATCTGGCAATAAGGGGTATTTCACCCAGGTCTTATTTTAAAACGGTTGCGGAAATATCATCGATAGTGGGACAGAAAGTTGATTTGGTTGCTTTGGATTATATTTCGACTGATTTTGAAGAGAAAATTAAGAAAGAAGGTATCAGACTTTATGAAGCATAAAGAACTGGTTGATGAAATCACATTTGAGCTTGGAAGAATTGATGAATTGTTCAGTAAATACAGTGATTTACTGGAAAAAGTCAGAATTCAGACACCAGATTTCATAGAATTAAGTTCGTTGTCGATGTTTCTTCACTCGTTCTATAATGGGCTTGAAAATATTTTTCGCCGAATAGCTAAAAGGTTCGACAATACTATGCCTAATGGAGAAGATTGGCGCAAAATCCTCCTTGAACAAATGTCAAAGCCAGGTAATATGAGA
This sequence comes from bacterium, assembly GCA_016935765.1. GTDB lineage: Bacteria > UBP14 > UBA6098 > JAFGQG01 > JAFGQG01 > JAFGQG01. The sequence goes on along the minus strand of JAFGQG010000049.1, from coordinate 19,838 downwards.
AAAGAGGGTGTAATCTCTAAAGATACCTATGCAAATAATGTATTTGAGCCCTGAGCAGTCAAGGGTCAAACCCCGTTCGAGTGGGTTGCATCCCTGCTGATAGAATAAATAAACGAGAATCCCTTTGGGGATGAAATATTATAGAATTTGATTAAACCCATAAAATTTTCAAATATTTCCAGGCAGATTTTAAATAGCTCCTGATTCAGTTTTTTTGATGTATTGGAAATAAACCTCCCCATACAATCGCATGCTAACCAGATACAAATAAACCGAACCCGCAATTCCAAGAACTAATGTTGCTAACCCGAACAGTATCCCGAATACCCAGAATTCCTTTACGAATAGTACTACTGCAATTATTCCAGGCACTGCGCAGACTATAGCTACACATAAACCCAGGATATTTTTTAAAATGAATATGATAAGTACATTTATAAAATTGTCCTTCATAAAACTGAATCCCTTCTCAAAATTAAATATAGAGCCAAGATTCTCCTCCTGTGAATAAGTTAAGTAAATCCAGGGGAGGTATAGACCAAGACCTATATAATATAACGTGGACAGCAAATTACCAAAACACGGGATAAAGGAAAGAATAACACCGGGTATCGAATAGGCGAATAATCCCACCGCAAGGAGAAAACCCTTAACGAATTTAGTGCCTATTTCATCCCACTCAGGCAGGGGAATATCAGCCCCCTTAATTATTCTCTGGAGTATATCAGCAAGATATCCGAGAATGATCCACCAACCGATAAAAGGGACAAGGCACAGGAGCATCCCGATGATGAACTTCCCAAACCACTGCTTGTCTTCGAAGATATAAATAAATGCTCGTTTAATGTTCATTTTTGATCACCCTCGATTAAATCACTATTTCCAATATTATTTATTATCAAACCACAGGTATTTCTTGTTTTTCCTTTAAGTTTACTTGATGAGATTGCCTAAAAACCAGCTACTGCTGGTTACACAATTGACGAGGTAGTTTTATTTGTTTTTTGTGATTTATTTATTTCGTTTTTGTAAATTGGTTTTTTCTCTGTGTCTCTGTGCCCCTGTGGTTAATCCTAATATTAGATTCACCTTATCAACGCGATTTTCTCTTTCCTCGTGAACTTGTTGTATTCCGCATAAATAATGTAGATCCCGCTTCCCAGTTTCCTGCCCGAGCCCGTCTTCGTTCGCCAGATGTATGGGTTCACGTACTGAATGTCCACGTGCTTTTCGAATACTAACTGCCCGGCGGCGTTCCACACCCACATCGAGAGATCATCCTGCGGTATCGTATCGACACTGTCAGGGTAAACCCCCACCACCAGGCTGTCGGAGAATGGATTGGGATATATGAATATCTTCTCATCCACAGGTACTGCCATATCTATGTGGAATTCCACCTTTTCGTTCCGGGTTACTGTCACCGTCCTGGTTGCTGGCGAATACCCCGGCATCGAGAAACAAAATGTGTATAAGCCCGGATTTTCGACAGGTATGAGGAACCTGCCCCTCTCATCGGTGTACTTCTGACCGTAGAGTGTATCTGAGTGGAAGTGGATTGCTACTTCTTCCATGGGCAAACCGTTCGATGCGTCTTTAACGATGCCATATACTCCCCCCGCGTTCCCTGTCGCGAGAAGGCAATGCGGTCTTCCCCAGCCGAAGTCGTTATCGGGTTCGTACCACTGGTCGGCGGTCGATTTTAGCGTATCGAGCAGTTCCATGGCGGTGAGCGTGTCGGAGCTGAAGCTGTGCTGGAGGACGAGCGCGGCGGTTCCAGCGAGAAGAGGGGTCGCGAACGAAGTCCCGTTCGAGCGGGTAATAGCGTTAGTGTCCTCGGGGGAGGCGCAGACAACGTTCATTCCGAGTGCTGAAAGGTCGGGTTTGATCCTGCCATCGTAAGTTGGTCCTGGTGAGGAAAACGCTGCATAAGTACCGGCAGAATCCATAGCGCCGGCTGTCAGGACGCTGTCGCCATCACCGGGCGCAATAATGTAATGCCAGAAGTTTCGTCTCTCATTCCCTGCTGCGGTTACTACCAGCACATTCTTCGAGGCCGCGATATCCGCAGCGATGGTAGTCAGCGCGGTATTCCCATCCATGTCCATGTATGTGTATCCATCGTCCCCATCAGATGTTCCGTATCCCAGAGAACTGGAGATGATATCCACACCGAGGCTTTCAGCTTTCTCTATCGCACGCACCCACCTGTCTTCCTCCTGCCAGACCGTTTCGGCATCGACCTGTTCCGTTTTGAAGATAGCAATGTCCGCTTTGTATGCCGGACCTACCAGCTCGCCTTCAAAGAACCCGGCAAGCGTCCCCAGTGTGTTTGTCCCGTGGTTGTGCTGATTATACGCATCACCCTCCTCGTTATCGACTACTGTATCCCCCTGGATATAATCCCACGTATAGATGATGTTTATGCTGTCGAACGCGTTATGCGATGTAAGGAACCCAGTATCGAATATACCGATGAGCACCCCTTCTCCGTGCAGATTTGCCTGGTGAAGCTCTGGAACTCCCATTATTGATAGCTGGTAATATGACCCACCATATACGTTGCTATCATCGTACCCCTCCTTATATTTCTTCACTTTTCGCTGTGGTTTGTCAAGTATTTGTCTGCTAACTTTCACGCTCCTGATATCCCTGACGAAAGGGAGGTCAGCGATGTCGCGGAGTATCGAAGGGTCGATCTCAAAGGTAGCAGCATTCAGCCATCTTGATGAATACCTTAAGTTTGCGCCCTGCCCCGTTATTTCTTCAATATAGCTCCCAGGTATCGGGATATCCGTGAAATTGACCTTGTCATAACCGAGCCTTCTCCGCCTGATCATGTTGCGTTCTGATAAGTTATACCATGTTTCTGATTTTTTGTCAATATAATTTTCTTTAGTAAATATGCCCTTATCAGTAAAAAATACCCATATATTTATTTCATTGGTATTTATACTACTTCTCTCAATCTCGTTCAGCTTGCTTTCCATAGATACAGGGGGAGTTACCAGTTCTATTTCCTCACCGTCATCGTAAACAACAATCGGTTCTGTACGGTTTATTGCAAAGACGCTGGCTGAAAAGAAAACCGTCAGAAGTAAAAAGATAATTAATGCTTCAGGCTGTTTAATGAAGTATTTTGTCATATATTCTCATTTCTGTCAACTATATTTTAATATTTTTATTTTTCTGGTCTCTCTCGAAACGACTTCGAAATATACTTCGATTCTCTTTTCTGGCAAGATGGATTTTGCCTTTTCAGCCCATTCTACCAAACATACACTGTCGCTGTACAGGTATTCCTCAAGACCAAGATCATATAATTCTTCGTCTGAATTTATGCGATACAGATCGATGTGGAAAACATTTTCCCTGCCGACATAGTTGTTGATTATCACGTAAGACGGGCTGGATGGCGGTTCGGTTTTCAACAATTCACAAATGCCTTTTACGAACGTAGTTTTCCCAGCGCCAAGTTTCCCGTATAACGCTACAACATCCCCGCCTTGAAGCCCGGTTCCCAACTTTATTCCAAGGTCTATGGTCTCTTCCGGGGAATTGGTTATGGATTCGTTTTCGTTTTTTATAGTTCCTAAATCTGCAATCATCTATTTTTATTCTTTATTCAGCTTGTCGACGGAAATTTGTGAAAGGTTCAGTTTAGGTGCTTCTAGGTGTCAGGACCATTACCGGAATTATCATCTCCTCTAGCGAAATGCCTCCATGGAGAATGCTGTTTTTATACTCCTGTTCGTACTTCCCAAAGTTTGAAGGATATACGAAAAAGTAATCTTCCTTGGCGATTATGTAGGTTGTTGACATGTTGAAATCAGGGAGTTTATATTCCTTGGGGTCTCTGATAATAAGTGCGTCCTTGGCTTCAGCGTTGAGATTATTACCATATTTATACCGAAGGGATGGGGATGTATCCTTTCCTCCATAAGCTTTTGTTCCGCGAAGTCCGATAGTGCTGCCGTGATCGGTGGTTATGATAATTTTAATATCGTCTTTTTTAGATAATATTTTAAGCGCTTCGAAGAATGGGGAGTTAGAGAACCATGTTTTCATTATCGTTCGGTAAGCCCTTTCGTCCGGGGAGATCTCCTGTATCACGTCGGAGCTTGATCTGGAATGAGCGAGAATATCGAGAAAGTTAATGACCACTGATGATTGGGGCGCTGATGCATAAGTTTGCAGGTGTTTCAGGAAGAATTCTCCTTCCTGAGGATCAAGTATTTTTATGTATTTAGTATCTCCCTTGATTTCAACATCAAGTTTCGCTAACTGCTTGTCCAGCAGCTGGTGTTCATACCTGTTTCTGCTTTGGGGATCGGCGAAAGCCTGGCTCCATAGCTCGGGATACTTCCTTGCGAGTTCCAGGGGAAACAGACCACTGAATATAGCGTTCCTGGAGAATGGGGTTGCTGTCGGAAGAATAGAGAAATAGAGTTCAAGATCCAGTTCGAAATATTGGTTCAATAAACCTTTTACTGTCAAAAGCTGGTCCAACCTTAAGCAGTCGATAACCATAAGAAGTGCTTTCTTGCCGTCTCTCATTATGGGAGCCATTTTTTTCTTTACAATATCTGTTGAGATCGTTGGTCTCTGGTCGTCGTATATCCAATTGACATAGCTCCCTTCAATGTATTTACCGAATTCAACGTTGCATTCGCGTGTGAAATCCTTATGCGATTCCGTAAGACCGAGGTTGGGATGCTTGTCGAAAATAACGTTCCAATCCGCAATCCACATTGCCAGTTCGAACCAGCCTTCAGGGGTTGAAATGGAGGTCAGTTCAACTGAATATCTTCTGTATTCTGTTGTATATTTTTTAACGATCTCTTCCTGCACTATTTGTCTCGTTTCGAACAGTCGTTTAAGGGAAAGCAAAATCTGCTTCGGGTTTACCGGCTTAATGAGGTAGTCCGTGATCTCCTTTCCGATCGCCTGCTCCATAAGTCCTTCTTCCTCGCTTTTAGTTATCATAATAACGGGGATAAAGGCATCGATCTTTCTCATCTCTTCAAGAGTTGATAATCCATCCAGCCCCGGCATCATCTCGTCCAGAAGAACTATGTCATAATCGTTTTTTTCAAGCATCGCGATGGCATCCCTGCCATTTGACGCGGGAGTGACTTTATACCCTTTCTCCTCGAGAAAGAATATATGCGGTCTTAACTGGGTTATTTCGTCATCTACCCATAGTATTTTTTTAGTCGACTTCATCTTTTATTTCCTCTCCTTCTTTGATAGGCAATGCTATTACAAAAGTTGTTTTTTCACCTGACTTGCTTTCGAGAAGGTACAGTTTGCCGTTCTGTTGTTGTTCGACTATTCTTTTAGCCAGGGAAAGACCTAATCCCCATCCGCGTTTTTTTGTAGTAAAACCGGGCGCGAATATGTCTTTTTGCGCCTTTGATGGTATACCCCTCCCATTATCCGTCACAATGATGCATACTTTTTCACCTTCCAGATCGACCCTCGTTGATACGCTTATTTTTCCTTCCCGGGTGTCAATCGCTTCAATAGAATTTTTTATAAGATTTTCGAGCGCCCAGCGAAGTAAATATGAATTACCCCGCGCTTTTGGTAGCTTAGTATACCTCTCGGTCATTTGGATGTATTCTCTCAAGGGGGAAAGACGCTCTTTCAGGTACTGGACTACCTCTTGGGTTATAGTGTTTACGTCGATATCCTCGATATCGGGTATTGAGCCGATCTTTCCGAAACGGACGACGATTCGGTTCAATAATTCAATGTCATTTTTCATCTCATCGAGAATATAGTAGGGGGACATGGTTTTGGAATCCTGGTCAACCTTAGCGAGTTCTATTTCACAATTTTTCTCCATTTCAGCCAGTCTTGCCTCGAGAAGCTCTATCCAGCCCAGTAAAGAAGAAAGCGGCGTTCCTAATTGATGAGCGGTTTCACGTGCCATCCCCAACCAGATATTCTGCTGTTCATAGGACTTGATCCGCCCGTAGATAGCGAATCCAATTATTATGAAAACGCTTAAGAGTATTACTTCGAATATCGGCAGAAGTCTCAGCCACCGTATGAAACGAGATTCCCCGAAATAGATGTAGCCTAATATCTCTCTGGTATCGCCCAAATAAATAGGTACAGGCTTGTTTTGCTTTTTAATATCATCAAGTTCCTTGTTCAGTTTCTCAATGTTATCCTGATTAACCTCGCTAGGATCTATGGAGAGATTCCTGAAATTCGTAACCTGGCCTTCAACGTTTGTGAAAACCATGGGGAAATCACACTTTAAAATTATCTCCTCGAAGATAATATTCAGCTCTTCACCACCCACGGTCTGCGCCACCGCAGATGTCCATAACCTCGCATAAACATTGACGATACGCTTGTTGTATTCGATAATTTGACTTCGAACGTTTTCAGTATAATAGAAAAAGAACGCGATCAACAAGATAAATGCGATTAAAAGCACTACTTTATAGCTTAAAGAGAACTTCTTATAAACGACAGAAGTAGTGAGTTTTAATTTATGCTGGTCTCTTTTAGCCAATTATCTCTTTCCCGTTAAAATATTTCTTCAGGCAATCCGGCACATTAATTTTACCGTTCTTGGTCTGGTAAGTCTCTAATATGGCTATAACCAACCGCGGCAAAGCCACTCCCGAAGCGTTTAACGTGTGAACGTATTCCGATTTTCCAGTGGCTTTCGATTTAAACTTTATACTTGCCCTTCTGGCTTGAAAATCCTCAAAGTTGGAACAGGATGATACTTCGAGATACTTCCCGGTCCCCGGAGCCCATACCTCTATATCGTAGCATTTGGCGGCGGAGAAACTCAGGTCGCCCGTACATAATAAACGCACCCGGTAATGCAATCCGAGTCTCTGAAGGATATTCTCGGCGTCCTTTAAAAGGTTTTCATGCTCATCGTATGAACTTTCCGGGTGAGTGAACTTTACCAACTCCACCTTATCGAACTGGTGCACCCTTATCAAACCCTTGGTGTCTTTTCCATAAGCCCCGGCTTCCCGGCGAAAGCAAGGAGTATATGTAACGAATTTAACAGGGAGTTTTGCCTCGGGAATATACTCATCCCTGTAGATATTGGTAACAGGGACTTCTCCGGTGGGTATAAGAAAAAGATCGTCAGATTCCACGTAGTACATGTCATTCTCTAATTTGGGAAGCTGTCCGGTTCCGGTCATTGAATCCCTGTTCGCCAGGAAGGGCGGTGAAACTTCTGTATAACCATGTTCAAGTGTGTGAACCTCGAACATGAAATTTATCAGCGCTCTTTTCAGGTGAGCTCCGTCACCCTTGTACATCGGGAAGAATGACCCCGCGATCTTGGCCCCCCTCTTAAAGTCCAGAATGTCAAGGACTTCACCGAGAAAATAGTGATCCCTCACTTCGAAATCGTATTGAGGTTTCCCGCCGTATTCACTGATATCAAGATTTTGTTCTTCATTAAAACCCACCGGAACGCTAGGGTCGGGTATGTTAGGTACCTTCAATAACAGTAAATCCAGCTTGGCTTGCAGTTCCTTTAGTTCCTGCTCCTTATCCTTTATCTGGTTCGAGATGGCTTTTGCTTCATCTTTTAGATTCGATATGTCCTGCCCTGACCGGACTAATTCCCCTATTTCCGATGCAATTTTATTGTTTTTCTCACGAAGAGAATCCACCTCTTTTATAAATTGCCGCCTTTCCTGATCAATCTGGATAAGCATATTAATATCCGCATCTTCATTTTTATCCCTGCAGGCTTTCTTAACCCTGTCGATGTTATCCCTGATAAACTTTATATCTAACATGATTTTCTACCTTTATTGAATTCGTTTTTAACTTGCCTTCTGTGAAATAATTATTTATTTTTATCATTTGTAATTAGTCAAACAACGATATTTTAGTATTCATTGCTACCATCAAACAACAAGGAGGTATTAAATGAGCGCTGGTGCATATCTATTTATCAATGTCGATACAGGTCGTGAAGTTGATGTGGTCAAAAACCTTAAAAACATTCCCGGCGTTGCAAATGCTCATATCGTTACCGGTCTTCATGATATTATCTGCTACGTCGAGGGCGAGAATTGGCATACGTTGAGAAATTCCATCACAAACCAGATCAGGAAAATCACTGGGATACAGAAGACGGTAACTTGCATAGCTTTCAACCAGGAAGACCTTTAGTATTTGCTTATTCGATTACTTTATTCTCAGCTTTATAGTGTTTCCTTTTCTATTCAGAATGCTTTTTGATGAATGGTGTAAGGAGTTCAATTGGTATTGGAAATATTGTTGTGGAATTATTCTCTGCTGCGATCATGGCAAGAGTTTGCAGGTATCTCAATTGTAATGCAGCCGGATTTTTAGTAAGGATTTCTGCTGCTTGCCCTAACTTTTCAGAAGCCTGGAATTCACCTTGAGCCGCAATAACTTTTGCTCTTCTTTCCCTTTCCGCCTCTGCTTGAGCTGCCATAGCCCTCTGCATTTCAACCGGTAAATCTACATGCTTTACCTCCACATTGGACACCTTGATGCCCCAGGGATCACTTGCGGTGTCGATAATTTCCTGCAGCTCATCATTAATTTTATCGCGAGCTGACAGCAATTCATCCAGAACGCTCCCTCCAAGAACGGACCTCAGTGTGGTCTGCGCAAGCTGAGAAGTAGCATACATGTAATTCTCGACCTCTTTTACAGCCTTCTCAGGATCCATGACCCTGAAATATACCACCGCGTTTACCTTCACAGAGACATTGTCCTTCGTAATTACGTCCTGTGGGGGTACGTCCATTACCACAGTCCTCAAGCTCACTTTCTGCATCCTGTCGATAAGCGGGATAAGTATTATCAGACCTGGACCCTTTACCGCAACGATCCTGCCCAGCCTGAATATAACCCCTCTCTCATATTCCTTCAGTACTCTGATCATTGAGCCAAGGATTATAATAGCCAGGACTATTATAATTAATAAACCTGTCATTTTAACCTCCTTTTATATTCCTTTAATTTTATTTCCTTTTCTCGATATATTCTTCATATTTTAATTTATGTTCTTAAATAGTATTGTCAAGATTGATTCTTTCTCTTCATTATGGATATATTATACAATTAATAACTGTAATCATAATATTAAATTGTTTTCATACTTAGTTTCGTATTTTTTTCCATTCTTTGCCAGCCCAGTCTAAAAACCTGCGGCTACAAATTTTTTCCATTTTCTTATTTTCTTTTTTCTTCCTTTACTTTTTTCCAAAACCTAAGCTTTTCCCAGTCGATGAAGTGCACTTCCTGAGTGGTCCAATAAATGAGGTACAATCCAAGTAAGGTGAGCAGAATGTTCCCGTTCCACATTCCGAAGAAGGGCGAGATAATTCCCCTGTCGGCAAGTTCTTCGCCGCCGATCAGGAACGCCCAATAGATGAGAAAAAACCCAATGGATAAGCCGGTAGCGGCAGCGATTCCCCCTTTCCTCCCCATAACACCAACCGGCGCGCCTAACAAGAGAAACACCAGGCAAGCGAACGGGATGGAAAACTTCTTGTGGATCTCAACCAGTAATTTATTTATCCGGCTTTGCGCCCCTAAAATTACGTTGTTCCTGGATTTTAATTGAAGGTATATATTCTTATTCCTTGAGTACGCTTTCTCTGCCGCGCTTTTGTTGGAAGGGGGAGGCTTGTTATCGTGAGGATTTAACACAAAATCGATGGCGTTCTCTACTACTAAAACCATTTTGTCCTGAGTGCTTTCAATCCTGTCTTTTCTTTCATCTATCAACTCTTTCATCTGTTCGGTTCTCATTTCCCTGTCGCCACGCCTTCCGGATTCCTTGTGTTCTAGTTTAACTCCCAGCTCCTGTATCCTGATTATCTGTTCCTCAAAGACTGTTTTTGTGTAGAGCGCGGGATCCTCTTCGTCAACTTCGTGGATCTCCCCGTTATATAGCTTAAAAGTAACAGCATCCTCTTCTTCGGAATAATTCATTATACCCGAATCAGCAGTGATGATACGGGGGAAATTCCTGCCTTCTTCATCGAAAATGGTAATTTCGTTCAGTTCCGAAGTCTTGAAATCAATTTTGTTAACCATCATCTTTATACCGGGGAACTCATCTATCACGACTCCTTCCTTGAGGAATATGGATGGTTTTTTTCGCTTGATATCGGAAATCAGCATACGCGCCTCGTGGTTCGCCTCAGGAAGAACAAGGTCGTTGAATATGAACAAACTGACGGTCAGGAGAGAACAAACAAGCAGCGGCGGCAGGATCAGTTTGTAAAATGGGTACCCAAGAGCTTTGAGTGCGATAATCTCGCCATCTTCTGACATTTTACCGAACACCATCATAGTTGCGACAAGGATCGCCATCGGAGAAGCGAGTATTACCATCCAGGCGAGACTCAGCCCGAAGAATTTAAGGACTACTGCTGGATCAACCCCCTTCTGAATTATCAGCTTCAGCATTTTTAGTATGTAATCAAGTATGAGAACGAAAAGGACTACAAACAAAGCCCCAAAAAACGGCGCTATGTACTCTTTTACTACGTATCGGCTTATTATTTTCATTATTATGGCTTTTTTTCTATGTTAAGTGTTTCACTCCTCTATATGTTGTTCTGTGAATCGGAGTGATGCCGTTTCGCTCTAACAGAGACTTATGCACACTTGTGGGATAGCCCTTATGCTGATCAAAGTGGTAACCGGGATAAATTGCTGCATAACTCTCCATCATAGAATCCCTGACGACCTTTGCTACTACCGAAGCAGCGCTTATGACCTTGACCATCCTGTCTCCGTGTATCACGGGAACTTGTTCGATATTTAAACCGGGGATCTTGTCGATGCCGTCAATCAACGCCAGTCGCGGCGGGATTGTAAGCTTTGATATTGCCAGCCGCATTGCGAGCAGAGAAGACTGTTTGATGTTTATTCCATCGATAACCGAAGGAGGTATTATGCTGATTTCCACAGCCCTTGCGTTTTCGAGAATATATTCAAAAACATTGAGTCTCCTTTTCGTCGTCAGCGCTTTAGAATCGTTAATTCTATCAAAACCTATCGAATAATCCCATACGACTGCAGCCGCTACTACAGGTCCCGCTAATGGACCTCGTCCTGCTTCGTCTACCCCCGCAAAGGGCGACTTATCGGAAGATAACAGCTTTAATTCAATAGAGGAAACGACAGACTCTGACCGGCTGTTAAACAAAGAAGGAAGATTTTTTTCTTGCACTTTTTAAATTTATGAGTTACTAGAAGGTTTACTTGTTGTTCTCTTTTTCTGCTTTACCTTGGCAGACTTTCCAACTTTATCTCGCAAATAGTATAGTTTTGCCCTCCTGATTTTACCTTCTTTGACTCTTTCTATCTTATCGATATTAGGTGAGTAAAGTGGAAACACCCTTTCCACACCAACGCCTGAACTGACTTTTCTGACCGTGAAAGAAGTGCCCGTACCCTTTCCTCTCTTGCTAATAACGATACCGCCAAATACCTGCGTCCTTTCCTTTTCCCCCTCCCTGATCTTCACGCTTACCTTGATAGTATCCCCTACGTTGAAATCAGGAATTTCTTTGCTCGTATATTCCTTTTCTACTTTTCTTATTAATGCATCTGACATTTCTCCTCCTGAATCATACCTTATAACAAGATATTAAAATAAATAATAAAAAAAAATTGTCAATAAACTAATTGATAAAGGTTATTAGTCAAGAAAAATATTGGATATTCTAAGGGTTTGTTGAACTTTATTTAGTTAGAAAGAGATAAATTTAAATTGACATCAAATTATATATGGTTATCTTTTTCTTCGACATTTGATTTGATTGAAAATGGCCCTATCGTCTAGCCCGGCTCAGGACGCTGGCCTCTCAAGCCGGTAACACGGGTTCAAATCCCGTTGGGGCCATTTTGATTGACTATTGAATAATGATTATTGATTATTTCCCATCACCCATCTCCTTCTACATTTTGAACATGGTCTATGCGATCATCGTTCTGCTTCAGCAATCTGTGCCAGATGGCTTTCGGGTTCAAAAAATATTCTTGTTCCTTCTTTCACTTCTTCAATCGTTAATCGATAATCCTTGTTCTGCAATCAGTTTTTCCCTGTATCCTCTCTCCTGTTCTTTGTTCCTTGATTTTTCACTTGCAATAAATTTTAATATTAATAATATGATATAAAATGTATTTTAATTACTTTAGATATTAAAAATAGTGTAGCTTTTAAATGCGCTAATTTTGTTTTATTAAGTTAATTCGAAGGATAGATTTAGTTACAAGGAGCATATAACAGTGAAAAAACTAAGAATAATTTTTATAATCCCCTTTCTTTTTGTTGCATTAAGTTTATGTTTTGGTCAGGATCTACCAGGATACACAGGCTATGTTAACGATTTCGCGAACGTGATCCCCGAAAGCTACGAGGCGCAGATAGAGATGATCGCGAGTGAGCTGGAACAGAAAACGACTGCGGAACTTGCCGTGGTTACGATGCCGAACCTTGGGGGCGAATACTATGTTGATTACGCTGTAAGGCTTGCTGAACACTGGGGTATAGGCAAAGAAGGTGAGGATAACGGGGTTCTAATTCTGGACGCGATACAGGAGAGAAAGGTGAGAATCGAAGTGGGCTATGGACTTGAAGGAATACTACCGGACGGATTCTGCGGAGAGATTCTGGACAATTACGCGGTACCCTATCTCAGGAACGATGACTACGGAAAAGGGTTACTCGGAGCAGCCCGGGCTGTCGCATCAGTCATCGCCAAGGATGCAGGCGTAACCCTGACGGGTCAGATAGATGTATCGAGAAGCACTTCATCGACCAGGTCGAAAGGTGGCTGGGCGGGATGCTGCCCGATAATTATCATACTGTTTCTGATAATCATCACAAGGGGGCGCATTTTACCGTGGCTGTTCATTGGAGGATTGGCGCGCGGCTTTGGCGGCGGGTTCAGCGGCGGCGGCAGCGGCTTCAGTGGCGGATTTGGAGGTTTCGGCGGCGGCAGCTTCGGCGGCGGCGGAGCTGGCAGAGGATACTAAGCAATTATCAATTAGCGGTGAGCAATGGACAATCAACAGTTTTAAAAGTGGTAGTAGGTATCCAGTAGTATGTAGAAAAGAACTGAGTAATGAAATACAAAAAAAGAAATAAGAACTTGTAGCTGAAGGTACTTCAGGCTGCGAATTTAAAGCAATGAAAGCATATTCAAATAAGGAGAAGATATAATGTCAAAAGCACCAGAAAGAGTTGAAGATATTTTCGAAGAATTCGTTGAGGATTATAAGAGCGTTTTTAAGGAAGACCTGAAATCTGTTATTCTGTTTGGCAGCGCAGCAAGAGGAAGATACGTTAAAGGCAGATCGGACATAAACTTCGTTGTTGTTCTGTCAAAGGAAGGTATTTCACGAATCGAAAGCGCTATGGGTCTGGTAAAGAAATGGCACAAGAAAAGCGTTTCAACACCCTTGTTCTTTACTCCGGAATATATCACTATGTCGGTGGATAGTTTTCCTCTTGAATTCATCAACATCAAGTCTTTTTACAGCGTTATCTTCGGGGAGGATTATTTTAAGGATATCCGTATCGAGACGAAAGACCTGCGTCTTCAGCTTGAACACGAACTGAAGGGCAAACTGCTTAAACTGAGGCAATTCTACCTGGAAACAAAGGGCAAAAAAGCGGCTATTATCAAGTTGATCTCCGAATCGGTTTCTACTTTCACCTCGATCTTTCGGGGTTTGCTTTATTTTAAGGGATTGCCAATTCCAGAGGATGACTACGAAGTTATCACGAAAACCTGTGACGAATTCACGGAGATCGAAACGGAGTTTTTTAAAAAGCTGATATCTATCAAGAGAAAGGAAGCCAAACCATCAGCTGATGAAGCAAAAAGTGTCATGGAGATCTATATAAAGCAGATAAGCGACCTGGTTGATCTAGTGGATAAGATGGAATAAAAAAATGACTAATAAGCAAATAAAAAAGTATTCATTTACGCAACCGTTGGATGATTCCCATTTCGAGTTCCCCAAACATTTTACGTAAATCGATTAATAACAGGAGGTTTTTAGATGAAATTAAAAGAAGGTGGAGCTGGTCTGATAATCATTATTATACTTGCGATCATCCTGGTGATCGGGATAATACTGGTAGCTATCGGAATCGGGATGTATAACAAACTGGTGACCATGGATGAGGAAGTTAAGGGCGCATGGGCGCAGGTGGAAAATCAGCTTCAGAGAAGGTTTGACCTGATACCGAACTACGTGGCAACCGTTAAAGGATATGCTGAACATGAACGGGAAACTTTTACGGCAGTCACAGAAGCAAGGGCGAAGGTCGGTGGCGCGACATCCATACCGGAGAAGATTGAAGCGAACCAGGAATTGACCTCAGCGCTGAGCCGCTTACTCGTTGTGGTTGAGCAATACCCGGAACTGAAAGCGAACCAGAATTTCATAAGGCTTCAGGACGAACTCGCGGGGACCGAAAACCGCATAGCTGTTGAGAGAAAGAGATACAACGAAACAGTTAAGACATTCAACCAGATGATAAGAAGATTCCCCATGAATATGTTTGCTGGAGTGTTCGGTTTTGACCAGGCAGTTTTCTACGAAGCAGATGAAGGCGCTTCAACAGCTCCAAAAGTAGAGTTTTAAGAATAGTAGTCTGACTGTTTTGGTTTTCTTAAAGCATTTTTCGAAATTATTACCGGTTTAATACCAATTGCAGGTTATTTAGTTTTTTCATGAATAAGAATTTTTTACAAGGTACATATTTGGCTTTCACCTTAATTCTATTGATTGCTAACATCGACTGCACTCCCCGGCAGAAAGTTGCGCCGGAACTTGAGGCAATACCCCTGCAGCATTCAACCTTGCTCGACAGCGTAATAAGCGCTGGGGATAAAATTAACACGATCAAAGGGCGATGTAAAGTTACCATTCATTCCCCGGATGCGGAAGATAATTTCAAATTGGATTTCCTGTACAAAAAGCCCTTAAACCTGAAGTGTTATATCAGGGGATTTCTGGGTAGTTCGGTAGCTTCTCTATTGAGCAACGGCGATTCATTGCTTGTATACGTACCCGATAAAAATGAAATTTATATTGACAAATTTACAGAAAATGGTTATAATACCGTTCTGAATTTGCATTTCAACTTTCTGGATGTTGTAGAAGCGGTGTTTGGTAGTATTGATGCTGAGGTTTTGAAAAAAACACCAGTTGAGTTCGAAGCGGAGATAGATAAATATAAAGTAGTGTTCGATAAAGAAGGTGAGAAGGAAACTTATTATATAAACCCGGGAATCTGGACGATAAGCAGTCACCAGGTCTATAGGGAGGATCTATCATCCCTGCTGGATATCAGCTTCGAGGATTACGTTTTAATTGATGGTGCATGGCGTCCGGAGACAGTCAAAATGGTCAATCCTATTAGGAGTGAGTGGGTCGAAATAAGGTTTGAAAAGCAAAAAATTAATAAAAATATCGAGAAAAGTATATTCGAAATTGACATTCCCGAGGGAGTTGAGTATATTAAATTATATTGATCATGGAAATGAATGAAGACAAGAAAAATAAGTTCGAGTATGGGATTTTAAAGGTAATAGGCGCCTTAGCTCTTGTGATATTGTTCATACTTCTGTCACCAACCGAGGAGAAAGACCTGCAAATACCTGGTAAACCTATCGAAGAAATGATAGAACTGAAACACGAAACCCTTGAGGGGAAAAACATATTTATATCGAGTCTCGAAAAAAGAGGCTTTCAGGTAGAGGATAATTATCCATATTATTTATTGGTTAAAAAAGATGATTTGTATGAAAATCCACTGAAATACTCAATTGAATTGTCAAAGGAATTCTACGAGCTTACCGGGGATAAAATAAAGATCATTCTTGACGCTAACCAGGGGAAGTATGTGGGTTATTACAGACCGGAAGACGAGTAAATGATTATTGTTTAATGATTATTGAACCCATCCCCATCACCCCTTAATAAATTTACGATTTCGGGTTTAATCCCCCCCACCTAAAAAAAAATGATAATTGACTATTTTCGATTTACGGTTTAAAAACCTGATACACTCTTCGCAATTTCTTCTTTTCGTTCTTTTTCTTTCCAGCTTGCCCCATCTGTCATTTTGAACCCACCTTCAGGTGGGTGAGAAATCCATGTCATTGAGTGATTTAGGTTTAGCTTCCTTGATAACTGAGATTTCTCGACAAGACAAAATGAACTTTATTATTTTTTTATCAGGAGTATGATGTTATTGTCAATATTTTTGTTAGGCGTCTCGAAATGACAAAGTGGAGCGTGTCTGGAAATAACAAATTCCGCAGGCTCAAGGATTTGCCGTTACCTGTTATTTTTCTTTGTTGCTACTTCGCTGATCTTCAATCGTTGATCCCCGAGTAATCGGGGCAGGCGATATTCGTTATTCAATCTGTTTTTCTTCCAATGCTTTCTTCCCCTCCAGCACATACTCCGCGGGTACGATAATGATAAAATCAGAGAGTTCTTCCTCGAAGTGGTCGTACGATTCCTGGTCTGCTGAGAAGAACTGCGCCGGTATTCCAGCTTCATCCAGGAGGATCTTCTTGTAATTCGCTTCATCGAAGGTGTCTGCTTTGTCGATCACTATCCAGTTCTCTGAATATACAATATACTCCGAGTGTTCCTGGCAGAAAGCCTTCCCGTCATTTTTATTAACGCACCAATCGCATAGGGGTTTTCCGCAGATCAGGCAAACGAATTCCGCCGCCCTGTCCGGGTGGTTATGACACATTTTATTCTCATCAAAGTTAGCGCCGCAATGACCGCAGTGATCGGCATTTTCTTCAACCGCGACCCCGCAATTTTCGCATTCGAACTCGCCGGGCTCCGTTTCCATAAGTTTCAACCCGCAATCCATACATACTTTCAAATTTTCGGTGTATTCAACTTCGCATTTTGGGCAATACAATACTTTCCGCTCCTTCTTTCCCAGCTCGATAAGGATGCGTTCAGCCAGTAGAACATTGTCGCTGTGCACCATGAGCTGGATTTTTGAGAGTTCCCCGATAGTCAAAGCGCGCGCCCTGTCCTTCTTCGAAAGAATGACGCACGGAATGTGCTTCTTTGAAAGGTAATCCTTGATCAGCTCGGCTTCCCAATCCTGACCGGTTTCGTAGACGGTCACCCATTCCTCATCCTCGAAATCATAATAAGCATGTTCTTCACAGTAGTGTTTCCCTTCCCTTTCAATGATACATGCGCCGCAGAAGGGCTTTTTGCATATCAAACAAACGAAGTTGGCGGTCTGGTCAGGATGATTAACACACTTCGTATTCTCACCGAATATAGCTCCACAATGTTTGCAGTATTTATCGTACTCCGTTACCGTTTTCCCGCAGTTTTCGCATTTATATTCCTCCGGGAGCTTATCGACCAACTTCTCGCCGCAATCGGCGCATACTTTAACGCCTTCAACGTATTCGATCTTACATTTTGGGCAGAATGGCATTATTCCCTCCGGTTTATTCTTACAAGTTAATCCATCCAAACCTCGAATTTAAAAAGAATACATATCTTTGGCAACAGCATTCTATCTTTAATAATTAATTTTTTTTTACGATAACAAAATTCAGTATATCACATGAAGTATGGTATCGTAGTATGCACAATTTGAAATTGACAAATGATTTTAAAATGTTATTTTAAAAAATAAGAGGGTTCGACCCCTCAGAGATCAAACCCTCTTAAGACCCTCTTGAGGGTCAAGGTGGAAATTAAAAATGAAAAAATTCCTGATTGCGCTATCACTTTTATTTGTTTTGACGAATGTATTATTTGCTGACACAACATTCGTGTCGGGGGACGTCTTCGGTGTCTGGGAAATTTCTGGGTCGCCATACCTAATTACAGATGAGATAAACGTTCCCTGTGACTCAAGCCTACGGATTATGCCCGGCTGCTCTGTCATTTTTCAAGGACATTATCCCCTTATTATAGATAGTAACGCCGTACTAAAAGCCATCGGAACGGAAATGGATTCGATTGTTTTCACAGCAATGAACACTCACCTGACAGATAGCGCTGGGGGGCATGGCGGGATTAGGTTTTATAATACTCATGGGTGTAGCTTACAGTACTGCATAATTGAATATGGAAATGCTATAGGGGACCTATTTTCATATGATCTAGATGGAGGAGGTGTTTACACATTTAAATCTACAATATCTATAGAAAACACCAAAGTGAAACTGAATAGATCAACGGGATATGGAGCTGGGATTTTTTGCGATAACTCAGAAGTTCAAATAATATCTTGCATGATAGAGTATAATAATGGGAGTTGGGGTGGTGGCGTTTGTTGTAAAAAATGCCCAGTATGTATAGTTAGAGAAAATCAAATAATAGGTAACACTGGAAGAGCAAGAGGGGGAGGAATTACTTTTGACCAGTATTCAGCGGGAGTATTATGTGATAATATAATAATGTATAATTTCGCAGACTGGGGAGGGGGAGTCTGTTGTTATTCTGTTTCTGATTTAATGATAGAATATAATTTAATCTCTGAAAACTCAATTTCTGCAACCGCAAACAGGGGCGGTGGAATAGATTGTACGCATTCCAGTCCTATAATTAGAAATAATATTATTTCAAATAATACCGCACCATGCATCATGTCAGATGGTGGTGGGATTAATATATCGCATGGGAATGCAATAATTATGAATAACAAGATACACAATAATTTTGCGGGTGGAAGAGGAGGAGGAATATATTGTGAACGGTCTCCATCTAAAATAATTAATAATGAAATTTATCACAATACTTCCAACTTTGATGGAGGTGGTATAGCAATCATTGGAACGAATGGGGTGAATATTGTTAATTGCGTTATCTTTAACAATTATGCAAATTTATCCGGTGGTGGTATATTCTGTAGGAATAATCTTAAAAGCTGCTGCTTTAATTCTATTATCTGTGATAACCTAGCCGATTCAGTTGCCAACGATATTGCATTATCTCTTGAGCTGTATCCTCCACGCCCTTGTACTCTGCATGTGGCTTATTCACTCCTGGATACATTGAACTGCACCCTTGAGACATATTGTAAACTGATTAAAGGGCCTAATGTCCTGGGAAGCGATCCGTGCTTTGTTGACGGTCCTTCAGGGAATTTTAAACTTGTTGAAGGGTCTCCCGCCATTGATTCTGGTTCGAGATTCTTAGTGTCATTCTGGGGGGATACTGTATGGGCTTCCGTATATGATATTGAAGGTAATCCTCGTCCTTCAGGTCTCGATTGGGATATGGGGGTTTATGAACATGATATGGGTTTTTCAATATGGTCTAATTTATACACTGGTTGGAATCTTATATCGCTTCAAAGGGAAGTTAGTATACCGACACTGGAAGCGATATTACCTTTTGCAATACCTCCCTCATATACTTTCTCACCAACTTTAAGAACCTATACAGTCAGCGATACCTTAAACTCAGGTGTTGGATATTGGGTTTTTTCTGAAATTGATACAATTATTGCTATCGAAGGGGAAATAATTTATTCGTACACTTTCTCCCTCTATCCCGGCTGGAACCTGATTGGCGCACTCTCTATACCTATTCCTGTTACATTTCTGGACACTATCCCTGAAATGCTTTCAATGCCATTTGGATACTCTTCTGAAACACATGCCTACTTTATTGCTGACACCCTCTTCCCCGGTAGTGGTTACTGGATTTTAGCGACCGATACGGTGGTGTTTAGAATTTCATTACCGGATTAGAAAGAATCCTGCGCACTCGGTATTAACCCTTATTTTTCTCTTGATTTATATACTGATTCCTCT
>JAFGQG010000048.1 GCA_016935765.1 bacterium | reverse complement strand
GAAGAAAAAGAACCTTACTTGTTTTAATATTCATAAGAAAAAATTTCTTTCTTTGGAAAAATTTTCGTTTATTTTTGCGAGATATTTTAAAGTCAGGAGTGGAACTTGGAGAATCTGCCTTACATAGGTGAAGCATTATCACTTTTTACTGCGGTCCTCTGGGCGTTTGCTGTGGTTCTGTTCAAGAGGAGTGGAGAGACGGTCCATCCCATCGGTCTCAACCTCTTCAAGAACGTGCTTGCGTTTGTGCTCCTTATTCCTACCCTTTTGATATTTGGAGAACCGTTGCTCCGGAACGAGCCCATTTCTACCTACCTGATTTTGATGCTCAGCGGGGCTATCGGTATCGGTATCGGGGATACTCTCTTTTTCCAGAGTCTCAATTTGCTCGGCGCGGGATTATCCTCCATCGTAACTTGTTTGTACAGCCCACTCATCATTCTATTGTCGGTGATATTCCTCGGAGAAAAGCTGACGATCATCCAATTACTCGGCGTTGCATGCGTAGTCGTAGCGGTGCTAGTAGTCTCCTTCGAAAAGAACAAAAGCAGCGCTCGGCGGAGAGACATTATTCTCGGTATAATATTGGGTGTGATAGCCGCGCTTGCTATGGCTGTTGGAGTGGTAGTATTTAAACCAGTGCTTGATAATGCACCGCTTCTCTGGGTCACTGAAGTAAGACTGGTCGGGGGACTTATAACCCTTGTAGTGATACTGCCATTGTTCCGCAATCGCAAAAAGATCATATCCTCGATCTTCATCAAGGAGGGCAGAAAATTCATGGTGTCGAGCTCCTTTGTGGGCGCTTACCTTGCGATGATACTATGGGTTGCGGGAATGAAATACACTCAGGCGTCTATCGCTTCAGCACTGAATCAAACAAGCAACGTTTTCATATTTATCTTCGCCGCGTTCATTCTGCACGAGAAGGTTACTGCAAGAAGGGTCGTGGGGATAATAATCGCTTTCATCGGCGCGGCACTGGTTTCTTTCGGTTAAATTCGGTGTTTGCTTTTTTGGATCATATCCACCCATCCACTCATCCATTTATTCACTTTAGCATTATCTTATAACACTTCTTACAACCAATGTGTAAATAATCCATTTTTTTAATCCCCGCTTTCTAATTTTGGCTTGACTTTAATTATCATAAAACCATTTTAATACTGAGTAAATAGTAAGATAAACATTTCAATAAACTATCATGACAGTTGAGATCGGACTTGTTTTTGCTGTTTTGGGTGTGGCTATCGTGCTCTTTGTTACTGAATTACTGAGAGTGGATGTCGTGGCGATTCTTGTAATGATCAGTCTGCCCTGGCTTGGTTTGCTCGAACCGCGTGAGGCTTTCTCCGGGCTCGCAAGTAACGCGGTTATCGCAGTAATCGGTGTGATGATACTTGGATACGGTGTGGACAAATCCGGAGTAATGAACAGGATAGTCGTTCCTATCATTAAGCTTGCCGGGAACAGCGAAAAGAAGCTGCTCGGGATGGTATCTTCGGTTGTGGGTGTTTTCTCTGCGTTTGTTCAGAATATTGGAGCTGCCGCGCTTTTTTTGCCTGCGCTAATGCGAATATCAAAAAAGACAGATATCCCATCCTCCAGGTTAATAATGCCTGTTGGATTTGCGGCGATACTCGGCGGCACTCTCAGTATGGTGGGATCCGGTCCCCTTATCATCCTGAACGACCTTCTCCGCCAGGGAGGACTGAAACCATTCGGACTCTTCAGCGTGACCCCGATAGGGATAATCCTGCTGGCTGCCGGAATATTGTATTTTCTATTCCTTGGTAAATGGGTTCTACCTTCTAAAAAACCGGGAAAACAGGACGGAAGCCTTCAGCAGGAGCTAATAGAAACCCTGGATCTGCCATCAACACTCTATGAGATAACCATTCCGGAGAACAGCAACTTTGTGGGGAAAACCCGGGAGGAAGTCCAGTGCTGGCAGAAATTCGGTATAAACCTGATCGCTATTGCCGAAGGGGATGAAATACTCTATGCGCCATGGAGGCATACGAGATTCGTTGGCGGTCAAAAACTAGCTGTGCTTGGTGATAAGAAAGGTGTGGAGGCATTCGTGAATAAATTCGAATTGATACTCGAAGATGACCTGGACGAATTTAAAGAATTGCAGCGAGGCGAAGAGGCAGGGTTTGCTGAGGTAATAATACCGCCAAGGTCGCCAATAATAGGCAAAACTATCAGGAAGATAGCCCTTAGAAAAAATTACAACATAGAACCCATAATGCTACTGAGCAGGATGAGGGAAGAAAGAGGAGATTTTTCCGACCAGAAATTAAGAGCAGGCGATACTCTTATCATCCACGGAGTATGGCAATACATAAGGGCGATGGCGGACAGGCACAGGTTCGTGCTGGCAACTCCGGTGGAAAGCGGAAGAATAGGCAAGAGCAAACCGATACTGGCAATGGTCTGCTTCCTGGGCGCGATCGCCTTGGCTCTCTCCGGACTTCCCCTCGGGCTTGGATTGTTCTCTGGCGCGGTCGCAATGATCCTGCTTGGAGTGGTTTCGATAGATGAGGCATATAAGGCAGTGGACTGGCGTACGGTTTTCCTTCTCGCGGGACTCATCCCTCTCGGTCTCGCCATGGACAAAACCGGAGCCGCCAATTTTATCGCTAATCAAATTATGCAGGTGCTTCAAGGCAACCACCCCATCATAATACTGACAGCGGCATGTGTGCTCTCAACACTGTTTTCATTGTTCATGTCCAACGTTGCGGCAGCGGTCATTTTGGTTCCGCTAGTTATCAGCCTTGCCCAGCTCACCGGTCTCGACCCGCGACCGCTTTCACTCCTCGTGGCAGTGTCAGCCGCGAATTCGTTCATACTCCCAACTCACCAGGTTAACGCGTTACTCATGTCACCGGGCGGCTACCATAATGCGGATTACCTGAAAGCCGGTGGAATCATGACCATAATTTTTATTGTTATTGCTGTTTCGTTTACTTATGTTTTTTACATGTAGAAATAAAGTATTGACAAAAAATGGGAATAATGACATACATCACATGACAAATAAAAAAAAGAAGGAGTTCAATTATGTTACTGAAACATTTTTTCACGCCAAAGATAGCGCATAGTTCATACTTGCTCGCGGGTTCTAATGCCTGCGCGATAATCGACCCGCAGCGCGATGTGGATATATACGTGGATGCTACCAAAC
This sequence comes from bacterium, assembly GCA_016935765.1. Taxonomy (GTDB): domain Bacteria; phylum UBP14; class UBA6098; order JAFGQG01; family JAFGQG01; genus JAFGQG01. The sequence goes on along the minus strand of JAFGQG010000048.1, from coordinate 4,746 downwards.
TTCTCGGTATGAAGATCACACACATTCTCGAAACGCACCTTCATGCCGATTTCATTTCCGGGCACATGGACCTGGCGAAGATAACCGGGGCGAAAATTTACGCTCCGAGATCCGCTGAGTGCAAGTTCGAACATGTACCCTTATCCGAAGGGGATTCCTTTGAGCTCGAGGATATGAAAATAAGCGTTCTGGAAACACCGGGGCACACACCCGAGCATATATCTTACGTAGTGGTGGATACTTCGCGCGGTGAGGATCCCGTGGGTTTGTTCTGCGGGGACACTCTCTTCGTAGGCGATGTGGGAAGACCGGACCTTTTCCCGGGCAGGGCGCGGGAGTTGGCTGATAAATTGTACGATAGTCTGTTCAACAAGCTTTTAAAGCTGCCGGATTTCTGCGAGGTTTATCCTGCTCATGGCGCTGGTTCCCTTTGCGGAAGAGCGATGGGGGCTAAGTGGAGAAGCACGATCGGGTACGAGAAGAAATATAACAGCGCGCTGCAGATCGCAGCCAGGGAGGAGTTCATAAAATCACTCACCACGAACATGCCACCAGCGCCGGACCACTTCAGCAGATGCTCAGCTATTAACGGTAGCGGTCCTACTGTGGTTAGCGATATGCCTGTCATGGAAGACATGGGTCCGGAAGAGTTCATGAGAAGATCGCAGGTGGAGGACACCTTCGTCCTGGACGTTCGAGTTTATGATTCGTTTGGAGGACAGCATATACCCGGGGCTTATCATCTTGACATGGGCGGCAATTTTCCCGTCTTTGCCGGCTGGGTATTTCCCCCGAACAAGAAGATGCTCCTGGTGGCTAACGATCGCGCCCAGGCTGACGATGCCGTGACATGGCTGCGCAGGGTCGGACTTGATAATACGATTGGCTACCTCGACGGCGGAATGCACGCCTGGGTCAAAATGGGATTTCCAACAGAACATGTAGAGCTCCTTTCAGTGGACGAGTTCTATGATATGATCACCGGGGATAGGGAGTTTACGCTTCTCGATGTGCGCGCGCCCGGGGAGTTCAAAAGTTCACACATAGAAGGAGCGGTGAATATTCCCGTCCCCGATCTCAGGACTCGGTATGGGGAGTTGAGTAAGGAATTGCCCCTCGTTTTACTCTGCGGCTCGGGACACCGGTCGAGCCTCGGGGCCAGTATTCTAGAACAGCATGGCTACAAAAAACTGCTGAATGTCGCAGGCGGAATGACCGGATACAACGCCGCTGGTTATGGTCCCGAATGCCACCTGTGTGTGCTTCCTCACGGTCCGCAGGATAAGAATGAGTAAATGATTAATGAGAAATGACTAATGACAAATGATTAATGAATAATCAGGAGGTTTAAAAATGGGTTTTTTAGGTTTGGAGAGGTGGTCGCCGTACGTGGTTGGCGCCGGGATAGGTGTTCTGAGCTGGTTTGCGTTTTTGCTGTCAGATAAGGCGATAGGGTGCTCGACGGCTTTCGCGCGGACAAGCGGTATGCTCGAGCGCTTGTTCCGAAGAGCGAAAGTAATGGAGAAACCATATTACCAGAAGTTCGTGCCTGAGGTGGATTGGGAATGGATGCTGGTAGTTGGAGTTATTGTCGGGGCGTTCGTTTCCGCCCAGCTCTCTGGCACCTTTCATCTTCAGTGGCTGCCGGACAAGTGGGTAAGCGCGTTCGGCGCAACACCCATAACCAGGTTCATTGTAGCTCTGGTCGGCGGCATCTTCATGGGCTTCGGTTCCCGCTGGGCTGGTGGATGCACTTCCGGGCACGGCATCTCCGGAACCCTTCAACTAACCCTCAGCAGCTGGATAGCAGCGATATGCTTCTTCATCGCGGGTATAGGCGCAGCAATGCTGATATTTCAGGTATTCGCGGTGTAAAGGAGACAAACAAATGTTATCAAGATTACATACTAAAAAAGGATTGCAGCTTTTCCTTGGATTCCTGATGGGAATTTTGTTTGGCTTCCTCCTTCATAAGGGTGGTGTGACCAAATACGACGTAATTATCGGTCAATTACTTCTCGTGGATTTTACAGTCGTTAAGATAATGCTTTCCGCTGTGATAGTTGGAATGGTAGGGATCTACGTTTTTAAGGCTCTGGGTCTGGCGCAATTACACCCGAAGCCCGGTTCGGTGGGCATGACTGTCATCGGCAGCTTGTTCTTCGGGATTGGTTTTGCCACGCTGGGTTACTGCCCCGGCACGGTTGCTGGAGCCGTTGGCAGTGGCGCTATGGACGCCCTCGCCGGTGGAGTCGTCGGAATACTCATCGGTGCCGCTATTTTTGCAGTGCTTTACCCGAGACTCAATAAAGTCATCCTTAATAAAGGCTATTTTGGGGAGGTCACAATACCACAACTTCTTAAAGTAAACGAGTGGGTAGTGATAATCCCCGCAGTCATTGTTATAGCTGTGGTACTCTTCTGGATAGAAAAAACGGGTTTATAGCAGGGAGAACAACATGGAAATACTGAAATATATCTCATTTGGGGTTGGAGTTATCGGTGTTGCAATAATTTTATGGGGAGCTATTCTTACCTTTTTCAGGTTCATAAGGTTAGAGTACTGCAGTCTTAAGGGTAAGAGAATGTGCACCCCAAGGGAGAGTCTGAGACACCGGTTCGGGTCTTACCTGCTATTCGGTCTTGAATTTCTTATAGCTGCAGACATTGTTCATACTATTACTAAACCCACCTTGAAAGATATCGCGGTGCTGGGAAGTATAGTCGCAATCAGAACAGTAATAAGCTACTTTCTCGACAGAGAATTGGCTGATGCTTCTCATTTTAAGCAGGATGATTAGATCTGGGAATCAGGGATCAATTATATGCTAGTTTTTTTCTAATCCAGAGAATACTTGTCACTGATATAAAGATAGCAATGAACATTACATAGTATGGATTCTGTACCAACACTTTTAAGAAGATGGACAGATAGACCTGCCATGAACCTAATTCCCCCGGGGATATTTTCATCAATTTATCTATGAAACCCAGGTTTTGGAGTTTTGCAAAACCCCCCAGGTAGAAAACACCGACTATCAAGCCCCCGAATAAAATAGAAGCAGCTATAAGCCAGAACATTTTCCATGTTGGCTTTGATTGTTGTGTAAGGTTATAAGTTATATGGAGTTTGGGTAAAGTCCTTTGAATAAAACCAGGCGGTACTTCAGGCAATTTTATAGAGCTGAGAGAACTCGCAAGAGATTTTAGGGCAGCATATTCCCTTCTGCATCGTTCGCAATCCGCGAGGTGTTTGTCCATGGAGATTTTTAAATCGCCCTCCAGTTCGCCCTCAAAATAAGAATACACCCAGTTGTCGAATTCCTTACAGTTCATTACTTATCTCCATAAGATGGCTTTTCTTTCTTAACAATCTCAATCCCCGGTGTATTCGAACCTTTACCGTACCTTCCGGCAAATCCGTGATTCGGGATATATCTTTGATTGATCTTTCGTGTAAATATCTCATAGTAATAACGATCCGGTATTTTTCCGGAATTGCATCCAAGATCTTAAGCATGGCGTTTCGTTGTCCTTCCAAAGGCTCCGGATGGTCTTGAGTAGATAGACTCATTGTTGGTTCGAGTGATTCTGTTTTCTCCATCGGATCGTGCCTGGTTCTCCTGAGATGATCGATAAGGTGCCGGTAGGTTATAGTATATATCCATGTTGACAATTTTGAATCCTCTCTAAAACTTTGCAAATTTTCTATTACTTTTATGAATATCTCCTGCGCCAGGTCTTCCCTGATAGTCCTGTCGAATATCATTCTATCTATGAGTGAGAACACCATTGGTGAGTATTCCTCCAATAGTTCTCTAAAAGCTTCGGGTTTTCCATTTTTCAGCCTGGATTCTAATTTCTCCATTGCTTCCGTTTTGGTTATTTCTATTTACTAATGTATGACGAGAGTTCGATTGGTCGAGTTTCAACTATTTTTATTTTTTTGGAATTCTCTGGGATAAAAATATAATTTTTTCGGAAAAATGAAACCTTTTTTTTTCTGGGGCGTCATATTTTTATAGAAAACAAAGGAGGAAACATGGAAGGTAGTATAGTTTTATTAATCCCAATACTTGCGGTTGGTCTATCGCTTAGCATTCCAATTGTGGCTTTAGTATTACTTTACAAGAAAAGTAAGTTAAAGACGCAGGAACGGTTGGCAGCGATAGAGAAGGGGATACCCATCCCGCAGGAACCCGAAAAAATCAAAAAATACAGACATCCAATTTATGATCTTCGCAGTGGGTTGATTTGTTTGTTTATTGGAATTGCGCTATTGGTATTTGCAAATTTTGTCGGCACTTTCACCCAGCCAGACTCAGATGATTTTGTGGCATTTAACTTCATTGGCCTTGCCGGAGGGTTAATCCTTGCTGGTATTGGACTCGGAAAATTGATCTGGTATTTTATAGCGAGGAAAAAACTCCCCCCACAATGGGAAGAGAATGAAGATCCAAAATTTCAGGAATAAATAGCAGTTTTTTTTCATCAGAATATGAATATATTCGTTGGCAAGATTTTGTTAACACTCGAAGCTAGTGAAACAATCGGTGAGATTATCTGGTGATGAAAATGATATTTTCCATTCATCGCTGTATAATACCAGAAGTTTAAAAAAAAACTTCCCCAATTAAACATTAGTTTAATTACAACTCAAGGAGTTGATTAATTCAATCTGAAAAGCTGCATTTCATCCCCATTTTTTGCCCCTTTGATTACAATTCGGAATTACAGGATTCTTTT
>JAFGQG010000047.1 GCA_016935765.1 bacterium | reverse complement strand
CATATGAATCAGGAGGAGGTCTTGGCTGAACATGTGTAGGGGCATTCCCATAGACGCTGTCATCTGTAACTTCGAAGTAATTTACATGTCTTTCCATTGGTGGAGGCCCTCTTATCCTTTCTATCTCAAACCACCTTGTTGCTGTTGAATCCCAGGCCCAAAATTCTATACCACCCATAGGTGTTACACCTTCCCATTTTGCTTCTAAAGAATCCATATCTGCTCCTTCTATATATCTATAATTAACAATCCATGAATCTCCACCCTCAACATAAGCAGTATCAGAATAAGCTCCACAAAGATATTCCTCTGAGCCATAAGTGATTGTATAGGTTGTATCGCCGCCTGTTGAATTGGTTATTGGGAGATCATTTACTTTATATGTCCATCTAAGATACTCATCACTTGCAGGGACACCACACGTATCTGTAAAAACAGCCATCCATCTCCATTCATACTCATCTGTTCCTGTAGAATCTGTGGGGGTAAGGGGTTGTGTTAGAAGCCGGGGAGAAGCATGGTGACTTGGGATATTCCTTTGTTCTGGTTTATCACCTCCTCTCACTTCGGCAAAGGCAACCGGAGTTTGAGTAAAAAAGAGGGCAAACCACAGGGCAAGCCAGGCAACCGGGGTTCTCATACGGCGTGCTATAAATAAACCTAAAGCTACCACCACTGAAGATGAGTTGCCAGGCGGGGCAGATATGGATTCACCCCTGGGAAGGTTATCGTACTCTACTGATTTATAATTACTAAGCCTTTTGGGAAGTAAATTCTCAACTTTTGGACAAAAAAAGTATTTGCCTGGGAGGGCACGTCCGGAAAAACCAAATTTGAACTCGGGATCATTCCTCTTGAAATAATATATATCTCTGATTTGATAACTTGACCCTGCCTTTATGGGAAGTACAATTCGGTAAATACCGCTGGCAAATTGTGAAAAATTCAGGCGGAGAGTTCTTTGAGTCAAAGGGACGGTCCATTCCTTGACCAGCATACCTCGCTCATTCAGGGCTGCAATTTTAGAACCGGCAGGCGTCCTATTAAGCGGGATTTCAAGGAACTCAGGATTCCTGATGAGTTGGTCATCAGTAATTTTCCCTTTATATTTACGCCGTTTAAGTTTCGGGGTTCGGGTTAAACCCACTGAACTGAAATTTCCGCCGCCTCCTGGAATGGCCGTCTCCTTCAAATTTTAAAGACTATTATATCGTGTACTTCAGCTTATATAATTATTCCAAGAATAAAAATAATCCATCATAAAGCAGGAATCAAGAAAAAAAATATCAATAAGGGTCAGTAAATAGCAAAATCTATTTGGTGTATAATTGCTATTGTGGCTTATCAATTGGTATTGTTTGAAATAGTGTTTCTTTTCTCGGAGTGCGATCGACTGTTTATCGGTGGAAACCACCGAAAAATGCCAATGCGTCTTTCAGCAATGAATACCAACATAAATAATGCTAAAAAAGCATTAGCTTGGATGTGTAGAGAAGTATAAATTAATAAAAATACACTGAATATTAAAACTATTTGACACAGCTTCATTAATTTAATATAATATTACAAAGTTACGCAACTCGGATACGCAAATATACTACGAAATATAAGGAGCAATAAATATGTCCGTAAGAGTTCGATTCGCGCCCTCGCCGACCGGTTCACCGCACGTGGGCAACATACGGACCGCAATCTTCAACTGGCTTTTCGCCCGGAACATGGGCGGTACGTTCATCCTGAGAATAGAGGATACCGACCGGGAGCGCTACTCCAAAGAAGCCCTGCAAGCCCTCATGGACGGCTTGAAATGGCTGAATATTTCCTGGGATGAAGGACCCGGGACCGGTGGAGAATACGGACCCTACTTCCAATCCGAAAGACTGCATATCTACCACGAATACGCGAAAATGCTCGTGGATAAAGGCTACGCGTACTACTGTTCATGCACGCCAGAAAGACTAAAAGAAGTGCGGGAAAGCCTTAAAGGAAAGGAAAAAGCCGCGGGGTATGACCGCCACTGCAGGGATTTGGGGATAAAAGGCGACCCGAACGACCCCGATAAGGTCATAAGGTTCAAGGTCCCGCTCGAAGGCAAGACATACTTCGAAGATTACATTCGCGGCAGGATCGAATTCGACAACGAACTCCTCGATGACTTCGTGATAATTAAATCCGATGGTTACCCGACCTATCATTTAGCGAACATCGTTGATGACTACCTCATGAAAGTTACGCATATCATGCGCGGAGACGAGTGGATATCCAGCACGGGACGACACATTTTATTATATGAAGGATTAGGACAGAAACCGCCTGTATTCGTGCATCTACCGATAATTCTCGGTCCCGATAAATCGAAATTATCAAAGAGACACGGCGCGACCAGCATTATTGAATATGAGGGAATGGGATACCTCCCCGAATGCCTGTTCAATTTCCTTGCCCTACTCGGGTGGTCACCGAAGGACGACCGCGAGATAATGACCATCGATGAGATGGTCGAAAGCTTCAGCATCGACGGCATAAACCAGGTGGCTAGCGTTTTTGACCATAAAAAACTCGATTGGATGAATGGATTGTACCTCCGGAGCCTCGACCTCGAATATATCGCTGAAAAAGCAAAGCCTTTCTTCGAGAATGCCGGTATCGATATAGACGATAACGAGAAATACAAGAGAATAATCGATTTCGCCAGGAACAGGATACCGAACTTGTCGGGCATCGTCTCTGAATCTGAACCTTTTTTCAGGAGACTATCGTTCAATTCCGAAGAGAAAGCTTTGATAGATGAGAATAAATCGCAAAGGATTTATGCCTATTGGGTGGAAGAGCTTTCAAAGAAGGCTCAATGGAGTGAGGAGGATATTAACGATTTGGTCAAAAGGTCCATACAGGAATTAGAATTGAAGGGAAAGGAATTCTATTTCCCGCTGAGATTGGCTCTGTTCGGGAGCTTCCATGGACCTGATATTCCGGTGATTTTTAATATACTCGGAAGAGACCAGGTTGTTGCAAGGTTGCAGCGACTGATGAAATCATAATTCAAAATGTATCAAATTTAAAATAATCGTGTTTTAAAATTGTTAAACGAGGCAGAAAAATGAGTGATTTTGATAAAAAAGAAGATGAAAAAACTGGGACCGCAACGTCCCGGAATTTTATAGAACTGATAATCGATGAGGATCTGAAAACGGGCAAATACGGGGGGAGAGTGCATACACGGTTCCCCCCGGAGCCCAACGGATACCTCCATATCGGGCATGCAAAGGCAATATGCCTGAACTTCGGGATAGCCGAACAGTACGGAGGATTGTGCAACCTGCGCTTTGACGACACGAATCCTACGAAGGAAGAGACCGAGTACATCGAATCCATCAAGGAGGACGTTCGCTGGTTGGGTTTCGACTGGGAAGACCGCCTCTATTTCGCTTCCGATTACTTCGAGCAAATGTACGGGTACGCTGCGGACCTGATAAAGAAAGGGAAGGCTTACGTTTGCGACCTGACCGCCGAGGAAACGAGGGAATACAGGGGCACATTGACGGAACCGGGGAAGGATAGCCCGTACCGGAACCGCTCTATCGAGGAGAACCTCGACCTCTTTGAACGAATGAGAGCGGGGGAGTTCCCTGACGGCGCGAGAGTACTGAAGGCGAAGATAGACATGGCTAACCCGAACCTGAACATGAGAGACCCGGTAATGTACCGGATTCTGCATGCTTCCCACCCACGAACCGGCGACGAATGGTGCATTTACCCGATGTACGACTGGGCGCACGGACTCGAAGATTCTATCGAACGCATCACGCATTCTATCTGCACGCTGGAATTCGAAGTACACCGGCCGCTGTATGATTGGTTCCTTGAACAGCTCGGAGTGTACCGACCTCAACAGATCGAGTTTGCGAGGCTTAATATGAATTACACGGTGATGAGCAAACGCAAGCTTCTCGAATTGGTGAAAGAGGGCTATGTCAACGGTTGGGATGATCCTCGAATGCCCACGATATCAGGGCTGCGAAGAAGGGGATATACACCCGAATCCATAAGGAACTTCAGCGATCGAATTGGCATTGCGAAGGCGGATTCGGTGGTGGATATTGCGCTTCTGGAACACTGCCTTCGGGAGGAACAAAACCTTAGGGCGCAAAGGATGATGGCGGTTCTGCATCCCCTTAAAGTGGTGATAGAAAACTACCCTGAGGATAAGGTCGAGGAGATGGAAGCGGTGAACAATCCCGAGGATGAGAGCATGGGAACGAGAACGGTGCCCTTCTCCCGTGAACTGTACATCGAAAGGGAGGATTTCCAGGAGGAACCTCACAAGAAGTTTTACCGTTTAGCTCCGGGAAGGGAAGTCAGGCTGCGGTACGGATATTACATCAAATGCGAGGAAGTTATCAAGGATGAGAATGGCGAAGTGATAGAGCTGCGCTGTTCGTATGACCCTGAAACCCGCGGGGGATGGTCGCCTGATGGGAGGAAGGTGAAGGCTACACTGCATTGGGTCTCGGCAAAGCACGCTGTCAAAGCTGAAGTCAGGCTCTATGACAGGCTTTTCAACGAGGAAAATCCCCTCGATGTTGAAGAAGACGAAAACTGGAAATCGAATATCAATCCTGACTCGTTGAAGTCGCTGTACCCATGTTATTTGGAGCAAAACCTGGCTGAGTCAAAGGCGGGTGACCGTTTCCAGTTCGAACGCCTGGGATATTTCTGTGTTGATCCGGATTCTTCAAACGAAAGGCTCGTGTTCAATCGTTCCGTCCCCCTCAGGGATACCTGGAAGAAGATCCAGGCGAAGATGTAAGATTGAGGGTCCGATCCTGTCGAGGGTCGGACCCTGTTATAAATCTCCCTCACCCTTCAATCGCGTATTCAGCATTCGCTGAATTAAAGCAATCTCGTTAGTAATGCATCCCAACACTAAGTCTCTGGTACTTGTTAATTTATAGCCCAATTCCATTCATTCTGATATAATGCAGCTCATTGCTGTATATTGCAGCTCATGCTAAAATAATGCAATTCATTTGAATGACTTTATTACCCCAAATCAATGTCCGGGATCACACTTCAGGGAAGTCGGGCATTCGGCACTTGAATGCGTTCTTCCGGTGGGTATCAACGATCAGAGCGACCTTATCTTTGGGAAATCCTTTTTCAACGACTTCTTCAGGAGACAGTCCTTTGTCGAATAGGAGATACAGTATTTGATCAGCTATTTCGTAAGTAATGCCCATTTCAGCTTCATCTGTTTGGTCCGGCCAGAGGTCCGCGGACGGTGCTTTCTTGATTATATTTTCGGGAACACCCATGTACCTGGCTAACTGTCTCACCTGCGTTTTGTACAAATCTCCGAGCGGAGCGATCCCGCACGCCATATCCCCCCAGATAGTGGTGTATCCCAGCAATCTCTCGGTTTTGTTGCTGCTGCCAACGACCATACTGCAATACTTTGCGGAATAATCGTAGAGCAGCGCCATTCGAATTCGAGCCAGGAAATTACCGCGCCTGATATCACTGATTTCAGGGTTTTCAACAAAATACATATCCGCGATAGACGTTATCTCCTCAATAAAAAAATCAATGCCCAATACCTCGGCAACATTTCTCGCGTCGGTAAGGCTTCCCGGATTACTTAGCTTATACGGCATATTGATCCCGATAACGTTTGATTTGCCAATAGCCTTGACAGCAAGAAAAGCAGTAACCGATGAATCAAGTCCTCCGGATAAACCGATGACAGCACCCTTAAGTTTTGCGCCCTTCAATTTATTCTTAATGAAGGCTGTTAGTTTTCCTTCAATTTCAGCAGCTTCGATGTTTACTTTTCCATCCATTGCAATGACTCCTTGAAGCGTTTGAGATCTCTTGTTACTTTATCATCAATTTCAGATTTTGTAAATAATTTTCCGATACCGATACCGCTGCAGAATTTCTTGAGATCGTCCCATGTTTTCTTAGATGTGAGATTCTCCTTCCAGAAAGGGAAAGTCCTGCACTGGTATGGTCTGACAGGATATATGCTGCAAGTTCTGTCTTCCGTTAAAAATATGCAGGGACCATTCTCTCCATTCTGTTTGACAACGTAAAACCTGTCCCTGATCTGTAGATACTCCTCCTCAAAACGCTTTTCAGTAATACCGAGATACTCGGTGATCGCGACAACATCCTCAAATGAGATGTATATATCACCTTCCTCCAGGCTGCAGCAGTTGCCGCATTGCTGACAGGAAAAACGTAATCCTTTATCGTAAAATTTCACCATTGTCAATAATTATCTTTGAACTTCCATTGATTGTCTTGTTTGATTTAAGCTGCTCTTATAAATTTTTCATACACAAAACTTAAACACTCTAAAAAAAAACGATAATAATTGTATTGTCAATACTAATCTCGATGGAATTTTTCAGAAAATCAAAAATAAAGTTTCCGATTATTCTCAAACTTTATATATTATGGAAATGAAACTTTTAATAATTATTTATCATAATTAAAAATGCGAAATGTTACAAAAATTATTCTTGTCCTGGGTTTGACACTCCCGGTATTTCTTGGCTGTTCGAAGTACCTTGATGTGGATTTCGTTGGGGATTGGCAGGTTAAAGCTCATCCTAAATCCAACTATGAGAATAACAATATCGCGAAGGAAAAGATCGATTTCGAAGGGAAACTGGCGTGGAGAACTAAAATTGGGAAACCGCTTAAAGCTTCCCCGTTAGCAGTTGATAGTTTTCTGTTGATAGGATCACCGGGCAGGAGAATATACAGCATCGATCTTAACAGTGGCGAGGTCCTGGACGGGCTCTGGGTGGATATCTCGATAGCGCAGGAACTTTTTTATTCGAACGGTCTCCTGTTCATTACGGGGGATGATGACTGGAACAAGCTGATCGCTCTCGATCTTATAAGGAACGAGATTCTCTGGGAAAAAAGCGCTGCCGCCTCTATAATACCGCCTATTGCTTACGATAATAAACTCTATTTTACAACACGTATGGGCAAATTATTTTGCATTGATCCGGATAATGGAGAAAAACTATGGGAATTCAACCTTCATGATATCGTTAACACGATCCCTGTTTTCTGGGCAAACAGAGTTTTGCATTGCAACTTGAGAGGAGATATCTTCGTACTGGATGCGGACAGTGGTACTCTTATCAGTGAACTGAAGAAAACCGGCGATGTATCATCTTTTCCAGTTAAATACGAAAGCTATATCTTTGTTCCTTATATCGACGGCAGGATGGTAATATATTCAGAACATGGTTTGGAAAAGATTT
>JAFGQG010000046.1 GCA_016935765.1 bacterium | reverse complement strand
CCCCCCGCTAAACCGAGGTTGAAGGATTGGATAGGGTTAAAGTGTTTGATACCGGAGTACTGGTAGTTGTTCGGCATACTCGCCACCCCCTATGTCTAGTATTTATGTTTTTTAATTTTAACAAAATAAAGTTAGGATATTTGATGGAGTTTGTCAAGTAAATTTTTTTCTTTTAAAAAAGGAAAATATAAGTTTGCAAGGTTTTGAGTAGTGTTTTCATGAATATAAGTATATAAAAAGTACATAAAACTATTTATTAGATAATAGTTATAGAGGCGAAGCGATTACGAAAGAAGGGAATTAAGAAATTAAAAAAATGTGAAAATGAAAATTAAGAGCAGCCGCAGGACTTGTAGCCGCAGGTTCTTCAGCCTGTGCTGGTAAATCATCGAGAAAGAAGAAAATACGGAATTACGAAATCTACACAATATCATCCGGAGCTTTTTCTATGGGATTTTCACCAGTGTGTTCAACCTTGTTCTTCTTCTTCAAGATGGCAGCGCAGATAAGGCCTCCCAATGTCGCAAAGATAGAATTCGCCACCAGTGACGAGATAAGATAAACTCCCGCGATGAGCAAAGGATTTCCGCTGAAGATAGATGTGAGGAACTCCATACTTTCCGCGGGGATGTCCTGTTCACTAAGAGCCTGGTACATTTTTGACATATATGTATCAGAGAGGAAGGACCACAGGATACCGCCGAGGACCGCGCTGACGAGCGCTCCCCATAATCCTGCAAAGAATCCCACTAACGCCCCCTGCCCGGAAGTTATTTGTTTGCTCTCGCCCCAGAAGAGATAGGCAGCGAGCACCCCGCCGCCAATAACCCACATGCAGCAAAAAAGATTCCCCATGTTCAAATAAGGTATCGAAGAAAGTAAACCCAGTACAACACCGCCAAGTAAAGATGAAGTTAAATAGTTTTTTTTCATTTTATCCTCCCTCTTCAAAATTATTCGTCGTTCGTATTTGCTTGAACACCTTAATGTTAAATGTCTATTTTAATAAAAGCATTCTTTTTGTATTCGAGAATTTTGCGGTTCTAAGTCTGTAGAAATAAACCCCGCTGGGAAAGCCTTTGGCGTCCCAGGTTATAGTATAGATCCCCGGCCTCTGGTTTTCATTTGAATAAGTCTGGACCTTACCTCCCAGCAAATTATATATGGAAACATCGACATCCGAAGCTTCAGGGATAGAATAAGTGAAAGATGTGCTGCTGTTGAATGGGTTGGGATAGTTATTGCCCAGACTGTAGAATTTGGGCAGCTTCTCTGTTTGTTCATCCACGGCTACGTCTAAATAGAGATTGACGGGTAGATACAGGATCGTTGTATATGTGCCAAAGTTCGCAGAAAGGGCGAGTTCCAGATAGACGAGAGTATCGCCATCGATACGTTCTACGTGCAGTCCGAAGGGGTTTGTTGAATTGCTGCCGGTTCTTCCGCCATCGATGGTTCCGAACGCTCCCGTTGAGTCACTCACAAAAAGCGCGGAACTCAAGCTTCTCAGTATCCCGCTAATGTAGGATGCGCCCATATCTCCGAAGTTCTTCAAGGTTACCGTAAAGAGAAAATCCTCGCCGGATTCCGGAAACCCGTTCCCGTTCCCGCCTGCGGCGTCGTTGATAGTCTGGTGAATGTTGCAGAGCCAGGGGTGGTCGCCTCCTTCCGGAGAAGTTGTTGTGAACTTGATGGCTCTTCCGGCAGCCAGGACGGACGCGTGAACGTCGTAATCCCCGCGGTACAGGTACTCTATCCCGTCGGTTTCGTCATGGTTTTCGATTCCGACCGCGCAGCCATTGGTATAATCGAGACTGTTGTACTGGCATATAATCTCGCCGTCTCCCGTAGGGGTGGAATAAGATGCGGGATCGTAAAGAATTATCTGGAAAGTTTCCCTTATATCCGGGTAACCGTAATGGCAAACATCATAGTATTCAATGATGAACCTATTAGCGGCAGCGTCGGTATATTGGTATATGTCACCCACTGCTGCTGGATTGAGGTCATCCCAGTACCCGGCGACAAATGCGTTCGGTCCGCCGGAGTTCGGTATCACCTGCTCATGCCCGGCGGTGCCGCCACCTGACCAGGTTTCCGTTCCGAAAGCGGCAAACCCATTTGAACACACACTTATCGTATTGTACCAGGTTCCATAAAATTTGAAATTGAAGGGGATGGAAATGGTTGCAATTGCGTCGTCAGCGTTAGTAATGGAAGCGATTGTGGTGCCTGAACCGCCCGGCCCTATCTCCAGCCAGTTGTAAACCGGGTTGTTTCCGCCGATGGTATCCCTGTCATCGTAAGCCCAATAGCCGTAAGTGTCGGGACCTGATGGCAGACTGGTGCCAATGTCGGATATCACAAGGGAAAAAGAGAAATTGTCTTCGACACTATAAGTTGCCCCTTCGCCTGTGGTATGAATATTGAAAAGGACTTCGTGTCCCGCCGTCGCGCCATCGTAAATGCTTATCACAAATGGATCGAGTGTATTTTCCTTTGAAACTCCGCCGCCGAGAGTCCCGTAATTCCCCATAGAATCGGTTACGAGCACATTGGCATCAGAGGTACGTAAAACCGCGTGGGTTGCCGAAAAAGCCGTAACCCCAGTATTCTGGAGCGTGACAGTTAGAAAAACAGTTTCTCCAACATCGAGCTCGCTGTTGTCGTTTCCTCCCGGGGCTCTATCATCTACCGCGTTACCCAAATAATTAAAAACGCCCGTGAAAACCTGTATGTCCGGGTTGTTGCTGTTCCATGCCTCTGTTCCGCCGTCATCAGCGGTAACGGTGAAATTTATGATATGTTCATTTGGACAGGCTGCGGATACATTGAATTCGTAATCGTCCAGGGAGGTTCTCGTTCCCGATGGCGGTATATCACTAAAGGGCGAAGCGCTGTCTGTGACGGTAACGTAAGGATCGGTGGTTCGCAGTTTTGCGCTTACTCCCCTCGCGGTTTCGGTGCCAATGTTCCTTAGCACCAGACTTAGTGAGATGCTCTCCCCCGGATTGACTATTCCGTCGTTGTTACCCGCCGCGTCATCGAGAGTGTGGGACTCGTAAGTGAGATACACACCTGAAATTACCACGGTGGCATAGCCTTCGTAGGGTAGGTGATTGCGCGCTGTAGCGGTCACCAGCAGGGTTCCTGCCTCCGCGGGGGAAATGCTGAGGTTTATGTTACCGCTTGCGTTCGTGTAGCCGTATTCATAGACGGCTGAGTCCATCATTGCGCATACGAGGGCGTCTCCGAGCGGACTGCCCCCGGATGTAACGTTGACGCTGAAGGTACTCGGTCCTGCGGGAACACTCCCCACGTGATTCACCACCATGGATCGCGGGGTGTCGGTCCACATGTTTAATTCAGGATCACCGAGGGTGATGAAGCTCTTGTAGTCAGCCACATCGTCGATGTCGTCGAGCGCCCAGCATCTCGCTGTTTCGCAAGCCTCGCCGAAGGTTTTCTGGTTAGCTGCAAATGCTCCGTAGAAAAACCCACGCGCGATCTTGCTCCGCTTGTATGCGGCATGTGACATCGTGCTGGTAGTTCCAAAGTAACCAACCGCGCCCTTAGGTGTTGATGCCGATCCCTCTCGAACCCACTCTTCGCCGGTTTCTGTGGCGGTTCCAGGAGTGATGGTGTGGCAAGTCGGTGAGATCACTATGGGCAACTTGAAACCGTTGGAGGTATAACTGGGATAGATTTCAAATGGATTCCACCAGTAATCGGTGCCCTGTCCCCTGTAAAGCACAAATCCCCTGCCGTTATTTACAGCGGAGACAATATCATTGTAATCGTCGCCGGCGTTCTTGGATAGGGTGTCTATATGGGTATATCCATAGGATTCCATTTGTGAGGCGGCGTAATGTAGATCATTCCAGTAAATAGTATCATCACCACTGCCATCGTTATCCTGCCTGATAATTACCGTGCCCTTCCTGAACCATGACGGGTCAGTCATTAAGGGAGTTCTCTCGTAACCAAGCGTTTTAGCAACCATCGTCTGGTTCTCGGTTACAGAACCCACGTCGAACCTGCCTATCAGGACCTCCGCGTGTTCATCACCCACCATGTTGCCGTAATAGATATCCCCGTAGTAGTTGCCATATTCTGTGCAGCAATCCCTTTTATAGGGGATATCGCCGCCATCGCCCACCAGGAGCACGAATTCCGGAGGAACCTCCCATGTCGAGTACGCATTCCTGATGTAGTTCCTGATGGAAACGCTGTCGGTCCCGGTTGCCGATGTGCGAACGACCCTGGTCTGCATGCCCTTCTTGTGCTTCCACTCGGCGAGAGGGAGTATGAAATTATAGTATGTATCGTCCGTTATAATGAGGTATCTCGCGCCCGAACCCGCCATTGCGTCCATGGAGCTCAATATCCCTTCGGAAGAACCATAATATGGCTCAGAACTGGCAAATATAAAGTGCGGCGCTAACATTAGTATGCAAAGCGGGATAAGAAGAGCTGTAATAAATTTTGATCGGGGCGAAAACAAACGCTGTATCATATAAACCTACTTTGTAATTGTAAACCTCTGACTGCCGGAAGCCGGCAATCTTCTCCCAAAGCCGAATTCGTGTTCTGAGGTGAACGCGCTCTCCAGGAGATTGTCCAAATCCGGATTGTCGTTAATGTCGAATCCAGGTATAATGAACGATCGAAGCCTGTAATAATACGGTCCGGATGATAAAATACTCACGCCTTCCGGGCATTTCGGGAAGGATATCTTGTTGCCCTGCGTGATGCCTATCCACACCGGGGAATTGGAGCCTCCAACTCCCTCTTCCCGTATCTCCAGCATATATAGGTCCGCGTTTCCGCGCCAACTGAAGAACGGGCGGCTGTCCCCGGAAATCGAATCGAGCTCCACCTCAGGGAATTCCTGCATGAAGTTCATCTCCAGGTACTCAGTGTTCAGCGGGACATCCTCAAAGATGCGCCCAACTACGTTCGAGTTCACATCGACCGCCTCGATGGTTATGTTGTACCTCCTGAATCTCACCTCGATGGTTGAATCCAGGTTCGATTGGAAATTGAACACGAACGGTTCGGCAAAATTCAAGGTGTATGGATTTACCGACGGCAGCAGGTTATCCACGATGTTCCTGATGTTGCTCACCATGATTTTCCCGGATTTCAAGAGTTCCGTGCGGTTGGTGTCAACGTGAGTGCTGTCCACCCAGGCAGCTATCCGGTAGAAATCAACCAGCCCGGTCGGAAAAGTACCGATGTTTATCTCAATCTCCTCAACTTTCCTGACGTAGCAGCCGAGATAAACGGTGGTGTCGCCGGTAACGAATATCTCGTCAGCTACCGAACACAGCGTCTGCTCGGTGTTGCAGGCGATCACGTAAAAATGGTGGATGGTGTCGGCGGGAACGCCCTCAATCGTGAATTCAAGAGTGTCGAACGGGGTTAGCGAGTCAGGAGGAACGATTATCACGTCGGATTTGAGCATGTTGGAGGAAAAAGCCTGCATGTAAATGTTCGAAACGGGATGGAAACCCAGGAATCCATAGGCTTTTACGGTGACGGTAGAATAGAACGGCTGAACGCAGAGCGGTCTTAGTTCAGGTGAGTGACCGTGCTCCAAGCCGTAGAAAGTCATTCCAGTATAGCCGGATTTATAAAACGTCAGATTGACGGGCACCTCGCTCGTGGAGAGAAAGTAATCACCGCTAGAAGAAGTGCGGCAGTGGGATTCTTCGTCAATGAACACGTTCACGTTGTCAAGCGGGTCGCCGAAATTGTCGGTAACCTCGCCTGAAAGCACGATGTCCGGAGGCAACCCGGTGCTGGTAACGTGGATATACAACTCGCCCATTGAATAATACATGTCGTTGGAGATTATGAATTCAATTCGATAGACGCCCTCTTCGTCCGGGGCTACCCACTGAACGACGCTGCTGTCGCCTATTATCACGCCGTCAGATACATTCCACTCGTAAGTAAGAGAGAGCTCTCCACCGTAGGTGATACTCGCCATTACCGTGGTGGTTCCGTTGGGAGAAACCGTGAAGGAGGTCGCGGTGAGACTGTTAATTATCGGAACCTCAAGGGCGGCGCTCGCTACGTGAACGTAAACCTTGCCGGTAACCGCGTTGTTATCGTCGGCAACCTCGCATTCGATCATGTATGTGCCCATCTCCGCGGGGGCTATCCATATTATTTCGGTTCCTTCGCCATCTACCGTTCCTTCATCAGCGCTCCATGTGTAGGTTAACTGGTCAGAACCGGCGTATGATACTTCAACAGCCACCGTCGCGGTGTCCCCGGGGGAGACCACGAAAGGAGTCGCCGTCAGCGTGTTTATGCTGGGGATGTATTCAACATCTACGGGTTCGTCCTCCCCGCAGCCGAGCATTAAAAATAACAGGGAAATTGAAAAAACAAAAATAACCATCCTTGAAATCGATATTCTCATTCTTATCCTCCGTATGTTCACTTTGCTATTATTTGACGTATTTTGAGTACAAAACATGCAATTTCTCTAAATTATACACATTTAGTTTATTTGCAAGTTTTTTTTCGGCGTTGTATTGTAAATTCAATTTTTCACTTGCAAATTATAAATTTGAACGCAATTTTAGCGTAGTAGAAGATTTTGAACTTTGAAAGATACGGAGAGTAGAAATGTCTCTATTAGTAGTTGGCTCAGTTGCATTGGATACCATTCAGACCCCTGCCGGAGAGGTTGAGGAGGTTCTGGGAGGTTCCGCGACATATTTTTCCTTCTCAGCCCGGTTTTTTAACAAACCGCATGTCGTTGCGGTGGTAGGAGACGATTTCCCGAAGGAGTACGTCAACCTGATGAACCAGCATGGAGTAAACCTGGATGGACTGGAGTTCGAGGGCGGGAAGACCTTCCGCTGGTCCGGGGTTTATCCCATGGATTTCGGGGATCCCGAAACGCTGAATACCGAACTGAACGTGTTCATGGATTTCAATCCGAAGCTGCCGGAAAGCTACCGCGATTCGAAGTACATATTCCTGGCGAACATCGATCCGGAACTTCAGCTCGATGTCCTTAACCAGGTTGATGAACCTGCTATTATCGGCGCGGACACAATGAACTACTGGATAGAGAACAGGCGCAAGGAATTATTGACGCTTCTTAAAAAAATTGATATACTATTTTTAAACGAACTCGAGGCAAGAATGCTGACCGGGGAGGAAAACCTGTTGCGCGCAGCGAGAAGTATTATAGCTCTCGGTCCCAAGCACTTAATCTTGAAAAGGGGACAATACGGCGTGATGATGTTAGGCGAGAACAGCTTCTTCGTTACACCTGCTTACTTTCTGGAAAGGGTTGTCGATCCCACAGGCGCCGGCGATAGTTTCGCAGGAGCTTTCATGGGTCACCTCGCCAGAAAAAAAAAGATCGATGATAACACCTACAGGCAAGCCGTTGTTTATGGCGCGATAACAGCATCGTTTACGGTAGAGGATTTCAGCGTGAATAAGCTGGTCTCGATCGGCACGAATGACATCGAAAGCAGGCTGGCGCTGTTTACACAATTCACTGAATGCAGGTTCCCATGAAGAATAAAATGTGCGACATTTCTGACGGGGTCAAGGACTTGATAAAAGGAGCGCTTGAGGAGGACATCGGCTCCGGGGATGTGACCTGCGAAGCGCTTATCGACCCGAATAGCATTTCCAGGGCTCGTGTTATCTCCAAGAACGACGGGATCTTAGCGGGAACCCCCTATCTAATGGAAGTATTCAGACAGGTGGATCCTAAAATAAGGATCACTGCACTTAAGAAGGAGGGCAACAGGCTGCAGAAGGGCGAACCGGTTTTTGAGATAGAAGGGAATACGCGAGCTATACTCAAGGGTGAAAGAACTGCGCTGAACCTTCTGTGTCATTTATCCGGAATCGCGACACTCACGCAGAAATTCGTTCAGAAGATCCACGAGGCGGGTAACTTCAAGACCAGGATTTTGGACACGAGGAAGACCACCCCGCTTTGGAGAGATGCCGAAAAGTACGCGGTCAGAGTAGGCGGCGGCGATAACCACCGAATGGGCTTGTACGACATGATACTCATCAAGGAGAATCACCTGACCGGTTGCGGGGGTATCGTGAAGGCGCTGGATAAATTATCCGGTGAGAACATCGGCAACCTGGAGGTTGAAGTGGAGGTCAAGAACCTTGAGGAGCTGAGAATCGCGCTCGGTTATAATGTTCATAGAATAATGCTTGACAACTTTACTCCAAAAATGATAAATGATGCTATGACCGTACGAGAGAAAGCCGGTTCGGGAATCCCATTCGAGGTCTCCGGCGGAGTCACCATCGAGAATATATCGGAGTACATCGACACCGGCGCGGAATATATTTCGATAGGGAGCTTGACCCACTCGTCGAAAGCGTCCGATTTTTCGTTGATTATTTCAGCAGATTAGGAAACGCGATGGTTATGAAAAAGGAAGAAAAAAAGTTATCCTCGCTCAATTTCTTACAGCGGATTTACCGCTTTGATGAACTCGATTCCACGAACATGGAGGCGAAGAGGCTGCTGAAGGAAAAGGAAATTATTTTGCCGTCAATTATCATTGCCAAAAGCCAGGGTAAGGGGTACGGGAGGTTCAAGAGGGACTGGTTTTCACCGAAAGAAGGGCTTTACTTCAGTCTGGTGCTGAGAAGGGAGTTTTCGCCTGAGGGTCTGCCGCTCTTCGTGGGAATTTGCATAGCAAAAGCGTTCAGGAATTTCTCCGGCGTTGAAATTAAGCTGAAATGGCCGAATGACCTGGTGTACAAGAAGAAGAAAATAGCTGGAATTCTGACTGAGATAGTGAATGAAAAGGTCATCATAGGCTGTGGTGTCAACACTTTCGATGATAGCGTACTCAAGGAGATGGGTGTTAGCAACGCAATAAACTATCCCCTGCCGGATGAGGGGAGAGAAAAGCTCTTATATGAGATAGTGCGGGTTTTTTCGGAGGAGATTCCCGTGTTTCACCAGAGGGGGTTTTCGCCATTTAAGGATGAGTGGAAGGAGTTCAGTTACTGCCTGGGTAAAACCATCGAGTTTTCAACCCCGGACGGCTCGCTTGAGGGAAAGGTAAAGGACATCACTTCGAACGGGGGCATCATTATCCAGGCGGGTGAAGAGATAAGCGTTTTTTACTCGGGAGAGGTATCTATCAAGAGGATCTATGGAAAGAATTAGGAACATAATCGTCTATTTGATCTGCGCTTTTTTAGGCATAGTTGTAGGCGTTTTAGCGTTTAATTACGTCGTCATGCCCTTTTTTGTCGGCAGAGGGAAGACCATCGAGATACCGAACGTGATAGGCATGGACTATGTGAGGGCGGAAAGCCTGCTGACTTCCCTGGAGTTCAGGATAGAGAAGATGGACGAGGAGTTCAGCGATTCGATCCCGGAAGGACATGTAACTACTCAGATACCGCACCCTCAGAGTTACGCGAAAAAGGGGCGAATGGTGAGGGTAAGTGTCAGCCTGGGCGGAGAGATGATCCCGGTACCGGACCTTGTGGGCTTCTCGTTGAGACAGGCGGAGATACGGCTGGAAAGGCAGGAGCTGACAGCGGGGGAGATCGACGAAGAATACTCTGGCACTATCTTTAAGGATAACGTCATCTCCACAGACCCGATAGCTGGTGAGTTAGTGCCTCCGGGAACTGCGGTCGATCTCACCATAAGCCTGGGGCGGAAATCGTATCATGTGAACGTACCGAACTTTATCGGCAGGCAGGTGGAGGAAGTGGAAGAGCTTGCGGAGAACGCGGGAATAAAGGTGGTTATCAATTATCGGAAAATCCCGGCGGTTGCGCCTAACACGATATACCAGCAGTCGGAGACGCCGGGCACTACTGTTCCGCGTGGTACGGAAGTGGTGCTGATCGCGAACATGAAAGAAGAGTAGCCGCAATCTTTAGATTGCGCTGTTGAGGATTGAATAACGAATATCGATTAACGAATCTTGATTTAAGAAGTAGAAGAAAAAACAAACAAAAAACAGGGTGTAGCCGCAAGCTTTAGATTGCGCCGTTGAGGATTGAATATCGAATATCCAATATCGGACACGGAATGATGATTTGAGAACCGGGAGAAAAAAATAACCAAAATAATAGAAATATGAAAACGCAATCCATTGATACAGAATTCGTCGCAGAAAAAGTGCAAATAAAGCTTTTAAGGGAGAAAAGTGTGTCGGAAAAACTAGAGTTAATTAGATCTCTATCTATTATGGCAATTGAACTGTCCAAAATGGCTATTGCCAGAACAAACAAGAGTTTGACCGAGGAAGAAATAGATTTATTGTATATTAAATATAATTTTGGCCAGGAACTGGCGGATAATGTGGAGAATTACATAAAAAGGGCAGGTTATGATAACCCCTGATATTATAATGGTTCTTGAACCTGTTATAGAAGTCCTTGAAAAGCTGTCTATACCTTACTATATTGGAGGCTCAGTAGCAAGCTCTGTTTATGGTTTTCCCCGTACCACGTTGGACGTAGACCTTGTGGCAGAGATTCAAGATAAACACATTTTAACGATGAAAAATAAACTTCAAAACGATTTCTATATTGATGAAGATATGATAGCAAAAGCCATAAAAAACCACTCTTCGTTCAATTTGATTCATTTAAAAACTTCAATTAAAATCGACATATTCATTCCAAAACAACAGCCATATCAGCAGAATGTTATTCATAGGCGAGAAAAAGATACAGTTGTGATAGAAAATAAGGAGTATAAGCTATACTTCGCTACACCCGAGGATATAATAATCAATAAACTTCTCTGGTTTGAATTGGGGGAGAGAATTTCAGAACGGCAGTGGTTAGACATACTGGGTGTTATGAAAGTCCAGGGTGATTTGCTTGATAAGGATTATCTAAGCACCTGGGCTAAAAGATTAGGATTAATTGACTTACTAAGTAAAGCATTTTCAGAAGCTGGAGTTGGAAGCTGACGGAATATATTAGATTGCGGTGAAAATTTGTTGACAATAGTGACGGTTTATATAGATTTTCATAATAATTAGCGATGCCGGGGTGGTGAAATTGGTAGACGCAGAGGACTCAAAATCCTCCCCCGCTTGCGGGATGCGGGTTCGATTCCCGCCCCCGGCATTTATTTATCCCACCTACATTTCCTTATTTTATGCTGTTTTAAAGGGTATTTACAAGCAGGTTCTGATAACTCAACCTATTCTATTAATTCCATTGTTTTCTATTGATTTTGACGAAAAATAAGGTTTTTTGGTCACAAAATGGTCACAAAACAGATTTTTCAATTAGATAACACTTCATATCTTTTTAAGTTACTCCCCAGTAAAATTGTATAAATATCTCCCCCAAATTTTATAAATCCATCCCAATGTGAATATTTTAACCCACCCTTCACACAATATTCCCTTTTTACTTATTTGTATAATGACTATAAGTTGCTATAATAGTGATGAACTTATAGAGTTTAATATCGTTTAGTATTTCGTACAAGGACTATCTTTGTAGGGATGCAAAGGATATTTCTGTTTATTAAGATTTTCGTATGAATCACTGAAGGTCTATTTGTTCTAAAAAACTGAGTAGGGCATCGGTTATTCTAATTCCTTTAGATTTCTCCGCATCAATTAGGGTGTCCACTATCTTTATTATTTTCATCTGTTGCTCAGGATCAATCTGATTAAGAGCACTGGGAATGAAGAATAAGTTTGATAACGATACCCCCAAACCTTTGGCAATGTTTTGATACACAGTAATTGAAGGACTTACAACTCCTCGTTCAACTCGTGAAATATATATAACCTAAAACTTGCGATTCTTTAAAGATAAGGACATTTTTTATCTAAATTTATACTTTTTAAAGAAATTTGTCAATCAGTTATTAAAT
>JAFGQG010000045.1 GCA_016935765.1 bacterium | reverse complement strand
AATCAGCATTCGCTGAATCAAGGCAATCTCACGCGCAATTTATCCAACTGAAAATCCCAGGACCAGTAAAAACCTCCTGCTCCGTCATTGCGAGGAATAAAAGACTCTTATCTCCGTCTTTTATTTCGCGGCAATCTCACGCGCAATTTATCCAACTGAAAATCCCAGGGTGCTTGTGTGTTACATCTAGTCAAACAATTATAATTTTTGGTTCATAAGAAGTCCATTCAATTATATGATTAAAGAAATCCCTTGACATTCACCGTTTAGTGTCTAAATTATCTCATTATTAATCAATAAAATAGGAGAAGCCCAATCCATAGGAAAAGAACATTTAAAACCAACTCAAAAATTGAAAGTGTACCTTTCAAAATAATTAAACTCGAGCAAGGCACTCAACTCTGGTTGGAGTGGCGGTACTCTGGAATCGGGTCATCTGATGCTTCTACTATCATGGGGGAGAACAGGTTTAGAACACCCGAGGAGCTTCTGCACCAGAAAATAAATAAGATCGACAGAAAACCGAACAGAAAAATGCGTATAGGAACTTCGCTCGAACCAACCGCTCGATTCCTGTACCAGGAAAAAACCAGAAAGAATGTCCAACCTATATGCATTCAATCGCATTCATACCCATGGTTGATAGCCAGCCTGGACGGTATCAGCAAAGATTTGCAGCACGTGGTAGAAATAAAATGCGGCGTCTCGGCATTCTGGCAAGCTGCTAAAGGCATCGTTCCGGATTATTACTACGGTCAACTGCAGCACCAGCTAATGATCACGGGTCTGGATTGCCTGGATTACTGGTGCTATCTACCGGGTAAAAGGGGGGTTCTTATCGAAGTCGAAAGGGACGACCAGTATATTGAACAGCTTTTCGAGGAAGAAGAAAGATTCTATCGGTTGATGAGGGAGAGCGTTTAAGCTTTTTTCCTCATCCATCCATTCTTTTCTTCTTTATTAAATAGTAAATCGCCAATCGTCAATTCTCGTTAGACATTTATACAGCCATCCATTCATCCAATTACCAAGCTAATTTTTGTTCCTGCTGATAATTCCCTACCCCTTTATCATCTCAACAAACTCCCCCTCGCTGATCGTCTTCACATTCAACGCCTTCGCCTTGTCGAACTTGGAGCCCGGGTCAGTTCCCACTACCACATAATCCGTGTTCTTGCTCACCGACGAGGTCACCTTCCCCCCTCGTTTCTCGATCTCTGCCTTCGCTTCGGAGCGTGTAAACTTCTCCAGCGCGCCAGTGAGTACGAACGTCAAACCGGCGAATTTCTGCTCTTCACTACTCTCCTCGACCTTGATAGTAACCCCCGCCTTGAAAAGCTTATCCAGCATCTCGGTGTTGTGGTGTTCATTGAAAAAGTGGTGGATACTCTCCGCGACAATGGGGCCTATCTCGTGAATCGCTTCCAGCTCCTCCTGTGGCGTGTCGATTATCTCCTGTATAGAGTTGAATTTCGTGGCAAGGACTTTCGCGAGGTGCTCCCCCACGTTCCTTATACCAATTGCGTATATAAGGCTAGACAAGGTTGGGTTTTTGCTACCCTTTATCGCGTCGATGATGTTCTGCGCCAGTTTATCCCCCATTCTCTCCATGAACATCAGGTCCGAAGTCTCAAGGTAGTAAAGGTCGGCAGCGTCCTTTATGATATTCTTCTCCAGCATCTGGATGATCTGCCTGGGTCCCAGCCCCTCGATATCCATACCGCTCTTCGACGCGAAATGTATGATGGATTCCGCGACCTGCGCTGGGCATGATACGTTCGGGCACCTTCGAATCGCCTCCCCTTCGGGACGAACAAGCTCTGAACCACACACAGGACAATTAGTTGGCACTTCAATGATTATTTCTTCACCAGTTCGCAATTCTGTCAATGGTTTTACCACCTCGGGAATGACATCACCTGCCCGGCGCACGATCACCGTATCTCCTATCCTGATGCCCTTTCTCTCCACTTCGTCCTCGTTGTGAAGGGTAG
The DNA here is from genome assembly GCA_016935765.1 of bacterium. Taxonomy (GTDB): domain Bacteria; phylum UBP14; class UBA6098; order JAFGQG01; family JAFGQG01; genus JAFGQG01. The sequence goes on along the minus strand of JAFGQG010000045.1, from coordinate 30,226 downwards.
CGCGCTTCACTTCGACCCCGGCTATCCGGACTGGTTTCAGCAGCGCTACCGGTGTAACCGCGCCGGTCCTTCCCACCTGCCAGATAACGTTCTCGAGGAGCGTTTTGTTCTCCTCAGGGGAGAACTTCCAGGCTACCGCCCAGCGCGGGGAACGCGACAACTCCCCCAATGAAACCTGGTAATCAAGATTGTTGACTTTCACTACCACACCATCAATCTCGAAGCTGAGATCGTCCCGCAGCTCCTCGATGCGGTCGAAGAAACCGACAACATTCTCGATGCTGTAACAAAGCTTACGTTCAGGAACGGTTTTCAAACCGAGCTCACTGATTTTCTGAAGTTTCTCCCACTGAGTAGTCAGCGTCAGACCTTCCACGGTGCCAATGTCATAAAAGAACGCATCGAGTGGTCTGTTGGCAGTGATCTTGGGGTCTAGCTGCCGAAGCGAACCAGCTGCTGCGTTCCGTGGGTTCGCGAAGGTTGACTCGCCAGCTTTCTCCCGCTGCGCGTTTAACTTCTCGAAGTCATCCTTATGGTAAATTACTTCCCCACGTATCTCTATAAGTGATGGCGGCTCGTTACCATCATTGATAAGTTTCAATGGAATGGAGCGAATGGTCTTTATATTATGAGTGACGTTCTCTCCGCGGTATCCATCTCCCCGCGTAGAACCCTGGACCAGGATACCGTTTTCATAAACTAACTCTACAGAAAGACCGTCTAACTTTAATTCAGCTACGTATTCGACTCCCGCGCTGACTGACAATCCCAAGGATTCAGTGACTTTCCTGTGGAAATCCAGGAACTCCTCCTTCGTATTCACTTTCCCGAGACTGAGCATAGGTATCCTGTGCTCGACCACTCCGAACTCTTCCACGGGTTCAGCGCCTACTTTCTGAGTGGGGGAATCCGGTGTTACAAGCTCCGGATACTGGGCTTCAAGTTCGAGAAGACTATCGTACAGTGCGTCATATTGGGCGTCCTGAAGTTCTGGAGAATCCTTAACATAATACATGTAATTATGGTAATTGATTTTATCTCGTAGTTCTCTTAACTTTTCCTTGACGGTTTCAATATTATCTGACATAATAACTGCATCCCTTATTGTTTATTAAGTAACAAAAATCCGTATCTATTACGGGAAAAAAACACAACTCATATAATTAAAGTAATATAGTAATTTCATTTTATATGCAAATGTTTTTTTGATTTTTTTGCTCTTATTTTCTCACCATTATATTCCTTGTTACTGGTCTATTAGTTGTATTTTAGTACTCTTGATTAAATCTTTAGATTATATTTAGTAATTTGGGTTTAATGTTCAAATTGCACGGAACACATAAGACAAATAAGTAGAATATACGTATTCATTACGTGGTCACAAAATATAAAAAGTATTTTCCCCTCAAAATATTTAAATATATTGTATTAAGATTAACATAAACAAGTGTTTTTTTATACTTATTTATGCCCAGAAAATTGGTGGAAAATCTATTTTTTCTGATAAAATATCAAAAACAGGAATAATTAATTATTTATTATTGCATAGTATTTGTGATGTATTATATTGTTTTTAAACATTAATAAGAAAAGGAGGAAGAATGCCACAAGAAAGAGCGGAAATAACTTCAGCCCCCAAAGGAACACAATACAGGACGAGTTCGCAAGGTGAATGGCTAACTGCAACAGTTGGTACTAAGCTTTACGATAATAATGAGGTAAGGAACGCAGAGAGCAATGATTATGGTCTTAAGGTGTATTCCGAAGTTGAGGTCAATTTACCTGACAGCAGCACAGATATCACATTCGGTAAGATTGCCGGACAGGCAAAATACCTTGATGAGAACAAACAATGGCAGGATGCCGAATCATATCAGCAATATACATCATGGGGTATCCATTCGGGAATGAGTTCTACGGTACCCGTTTCAATAAAGGGAAACCGTGGATATGTTAGAAGAAAACCTTGGTAATAAGTTATGAATAATGTATTCTTTTGATAAAATACCATGTACAACGTCTTGCTTCTTTTTTTATATATTCTTAATGTTATTACATATACTTCATGGGTAGTTTATAAAAAAAAACAGGTTAAAAAAATCAGTATCCTTGGGTATTTTATCCCAATAATTCTTCTTTTTAAAAGAAACAAAACTACTCAAGAATACATTATTTCTTTTTTAATAATATATCTCTGGTTATTCTTAATAGATACATTAGTCATGTATCTAACTGACAATAATCCTGGTTCAGGGTCGATCATGATGGCAATATTCCTCTTGTTTGAATTGTTGATGCTGTTCTTCATTATATCTTCAACAGTAGTCAGAACTAGATTCCTTACTGCCGTGTTTAGCCTGCTGGGATTGACTATTATTATTGGAACTGTTATGAATTTCATTAATAAGTCAAACGATCCGCTTAATATGGTGGTTTTTTATACGTTACTCATTAAAATAACTGCATTGGTCTTTGTAGTAGGTATGTGCGTAAACAATTTAAAACTAGGCGACATCGAATCACTCTTCATTCTAATGGGATTCTTAGCATTTTTTATGCTACAATTATTCAACACTATATTATTGTTAAAAAAACCCTATTCAAATTGGGATTTATACATAGTGCCATTAATATTTGTGTTTATCTTCTGGGAGGCAAGCTTTATATGGATCTCCAAACTCAAATTAAAATACTCTCCTCAATTTCCGCAATAGCAGCAGGAGTATTCTTTTCCTGGATAGTTTATATCATTATCCGCTCAAGGATTGAGAAGAGTATTATAAAGAAAACATTAGACAAAACCCAGGAGAATTTCGAGTTGTTCTCAAAATCCGTATCTGATATAATCTACCGATACAACGTAAAAAGTAACATTTTCGATTTCATATCACCTTCATTCGAGTGGCAAACTGGATATCACCTAACAAAGTTTAAGGATGAGCCTTTGAGGTTTATTAAGAAACTCATAAATCCGGAAGATTGGAATATTTTAGTTGAAAATCTGAATGAACATATAACAAGTATCAATGCTAAGGAACCATTTGCTAATGAATATAGAATTATCAAAAAGAACGGTGACATGGTTTGGGTGAACGATCATAAGGATTTTGAGTTTGATCAAACTGGTGAATTATGTATCGTTAATGGTGTTATAACCAACATAACCAAGCGAAAGGAAGCGGAGGAAAGGTTAAAGAGGCAGGAAGAAAAATATAGGGGTATCGTTAAAAACATCCCTGTCTTATTATGCAGGTTTCTCCCTAAAGACGGGATTATTACTTTTGCGAATGAGGCATTTTGCATTTACTATAATAAAACACCTGAAGAGCTTATTGGTAAAAGTATCTTTGATCTAGTCCCCGCTGATGAACATAACAGTATTAAGGAACATTATCACGCTCTTAAGCCGGATAATCCGACAGTTACACACAGACATCGCGCGATAACGCCAGGGGGTGAAAGATGGCAGCAGTGGACAGACCAGGCATTATTCGATGAAGATGGTAATGTTGCCGAATACCAATCTATCGGGCAAGATGTCACCGACCAGATAATTGCACATGAAAGAATAAAAACCTCCCTGAATGAAAAAAGTGTGCTACTAAAAGAAGTAATCCATCGAACAAAGAACAACTTGCAGGTGATATCCAGTTTACTGGACCTGGTGAGCATAGAAACTGGAAGCGCTGAGATCGATTCATTATTCAAGGATACAAAAGCTAAGATAAACACAATGGCTTTGATTCACACGCAACTATACAGCAGTGATAGGTTCGATAGAATTAATATAAAGAAACATATAAAGGATTTGATGAGGCATCTATTTCAGTTATACAGTTATGGGAAGTCCATAGAACCTATAATAGAAGGTGAGGAAGTTTATTTAACTTTGGAGCATGCGATGCCCTGCGCTCTGGTTCTAACGGAACTTATTTCTAATATATTCAAACATGCCTTCAAGGAAAGGAAGAAAGGTAAGATCCACATCCTTCTGAAGAAAACCAAAGGTAATAAGATTATATTCAAGGTCAAGGATGATGGGGTAGGAATTCCAAGAACTTTTGATATCAACAAAGCAAGCAATCTGGGATTAAAATTAGTTAAAAGCATTGTAGAGGACCAATTACTAGGGAAAATCGAATTCAAGAGAAATAAAGGAACAGTAGTCCGATTCGAGTTTACTCTACTGGAAAAGGAGAAGAATGCCGGATAAGCCAAGAATAATAATAATCGAGGATGAATCTGTAATTGCTTCCCAACTTAGCGAGTGGTTAAACCGCACCGGATACCAAGTATTAGCTACTGCTTCCAAGGGAGAGAAGGCAATCAAACTTGCTGAGAAATATAAACCTGATCTGATCCTTATGGATATAGTTATTTCTGGTAAAATGGATGGTATTGAAGTTGCCCAATACGTCAAGGAGAAATATAATATACCTGTAATTTTTTTGACTGCTTATGCTGAAGATGAATACATTAACAGGGCAAAAGGGGTGGAACCGCTGGGCTTTTTAGTAAAGCCATTCCAAAAAGATGAACTTTCTGCTACGCTTGAGATTGCATTTTATAAGTTGAGAATACAGAAAGAACGGAAGGAATTAGAATATTCTCTTAGGGAATCCGAAGGAATGTTCAGAAGCCTCGCAGAAAACTCACCCAATATGGTTTTCATCAATAAGGGCGGGGAAATCATCTATGCCAATGAAAAATGCGAGCAATTGATGGGGTACACAAAGAATGAATTCTACTCTTCAGATTTCAATTTTTATAAGATAATTGCTCCTGAATATCACGGTGTTATTAAAGAGAATTTCAAAAAACACCTGGATGGTAAAGAAGTTAATCCCTATGAATATATGCTTATTAATAAGGATGGGGAGCGAATAGAAGTTATCATATCAACGAAACTAATAAAGCATCAAGGCGGTCTTGCAATATTGGGTATTGTTACCGATATCACTACCCGAAAACGATGGGAGGAGATTCTGAAATACAGGCTTGAGTTTGAAAGGGTTGTTTCGATCATCTCCTCCCGGTTTCTTAAAGTTTCTGATATAAACGAAACCATTACCGGATCACTCAAAGATATGGGCGAGTTCAGCGGGGCAAGTAGAGCATACTTATTCCTATTTCAAGACGACAGTGAAGTAATAAACAATACTCATGAATGGTGCGCTGATGGTGTAAAACCTCAAATTGCTAACCTGCAGAATTTGAATGCGAAATCAATACCGTGGTGGATGAAAAAACTTAGAAACGGTGAGGTAATTCACATAAAAGATGTCTCGAAAATGCCCAAAAGCGCAAAAACAGAAAAGGAATTACTCGAAGCTCAAAATATTAGATCGCTGATAGTATTACCTGTAACAATTGCAGGTGAGTTTAAAGGTTTTGTGGGTTTTGACAATGTTATGGACACTGTTGAATGGAGAGATGAGGATATCAATATTTTGACTGTTTTCTCGGATATCCTGGGAAGTTCGTTGGAACGGCGACGAACCATAGAAAAGCTAAGGGAATCCAAGGAACTTTTTGAAAAGATATTTGTATGCCAACACGATGGTGTTTTTATACTTAATTCCAATATACCACCTGAGATCATAGATTGTAATCCTGCCGCTGCGGAAATATTCGGTTATAGTCGAGAGGAAATGCTGGGACTGCAAACTACTTTTTTACATGTAAATAAAGCTTCCTTGAAAGAGTTCCAGGAAAAAATGTTCCCCTCTATTGAAAAAAAAGGTTTCTTTCAACTCCTTGATTTCAAAATGAAACGAAAAAACAAGGATATCTTTCCGACTGAGCACAGTGTAGCCCCTATATTGGATGAAACTAAAAAAAGGATTGGTTGGGTTAGTGTAGTACACGATATTTCAGAGAGACAAAGAGCTGAACAAGCCCTGAAGGATTCTGAAAGGAAATACCGTCAACTGGTAGAGAACATCGACGAAGTAATATATACTCTGAATGATAAGGGCATACTGACATATATAAGCCCCGCAATTACACCTGTTTGTGGATATGAACCAAACGAAGTCATTGGTAATCCTTACTTAGATTATATCCACGTTGATGATATAAAGAGAATCCAAGAAAATTTGAGGGAAGCATTGTCCGGTCAAAATATTGGTATTAATGATTATAGAATTATAGCTAAAAATGGGGATATAAAATGGGCGAGGGTTTCGAGCAGAATTCAAATGGATGAGAATGGAAAAATAAGAGGGGTGCAGGGGATATTGCGGGATATAACTGATAACAAAGTAATTGAAGCAGCTCTTATTGAAAGCCAGGAAAAGTACAAAGCCCTCTTTGAACAAGCAGCTGATTCTATAGTACTTGTCGATATTCAAACTGGCACAATAGTTGATTTTAATGATAAAGCATATCAGAATCTTGGTTATACGCTTGATGAATTTATAGGGATAAAAATATCAGATTTTGAAGTAAGGGAATCCACAGAAGAAGTCCATAAACACATAGCGAAGATCATAAAAAATGGATCCGATACATTTGAGACAAAACATAGAACCAAGGACGGAAAATTAAAAGACTTTCTGGTTTCTTGTCGAAGAATAAAGCTAAAAGAAAAACACTTTTTACAGTGTATATATATTGACATTACGAAACAGAAGAAGACTGAAAGTGAATTGCTTGATAACAGAAAGAAACTTATGTCTCAAAACATACTCCTTGAAGAAAAGAACGTAGCGTTACGACAATTACTCAGTCAACTCGATGTTGAAAAAAAGGAAATTGAAAAAAGGATTTTGAACAATATCAATAATATTATATTACCAATTATCAATAAAATGAGTTTCAAAAGTTCTGATATTAATGAGACGTATCTGGAATTACTGAAACATAATCTTGAAAAAATAACATCTTCTTTTGGAACTAAAATTTCAGAAAAAACAATGAATTTAACACCCCGGGAAATTGAAATATGCAACTACATTTCAAACGGATTGACTTCTAAAGAGATAGCAAGGATTTTGAATATTTCATACAGGACCGTTGAAACCCATCGTACAAAAATACGAAAAAAACTGGGATTGGCAAATATTAATACCAATTTGACTACTTACCTTAAATCTTTTCTATAGCCAGTATTATCAATAAAATCCCTTTAAATATTGTTTTCTGAAACCGAGTTCTACCCGGGAGAGTTATCATTAGTCCATAAAACTCCAAAATTGAAAACCAAATTTATTGAACATTTCATACGTATAATTTATAAGCGTTAGATACGTAGTAATTAAGTATTATTTTTGTTGATAAATTAGGGATTTTATCGTATATTTTTATTAATTAGGTTAAATGTGTATAAATTTGTGCAAAATAATCCCATCACAGGAGTTAAAATGAAACAGCTTGAAGCTTTGAACATTAAAAGAAAAGAACAAGATCTGATTTTATGTACGTTGATCACCGTTGCATTTATAATATTCAGCATAACGGTTCAGATGCCGGAGAATGTGTATACTTTAGCTAAAACCTTTGATATACCTGAGTCTCATATCAGAGTAATTTTCCTCGCGTTGTTATTAGTAATGCTAACCTCATACAAGGTGTGGATAAAAGCCCGTAAAAACCAGTTGAAATGGGGATATATTATGGACAGCATCTGTCCTGATGTATTCCTTCTTATAGATTCAAAACGGAATATATTGATGTGCAGCAACTCCGTACTAAGAATGTTCGGTTATAAGGCAGAGGAAGTCATTGGAAACAAAACAGATTTTCTTTATGGCGACCGGCGAACCAATCCGAAATCTCCTCATGAAATTTATGACGCGCTTGAAGTTGATGGATACCACGTTGGTCTTGCTGTTGGAAGACATAAAAGCGGATCCCAAATTCCAATTGAGATAGTAACAGGTAAATTGACCGGTCACCCGGGGGCAGTACTCTTGTTAAGAGACATCGCGGAACGTCAGCATCCTGAGGACGAACGGGAATTCATAAACGCGGTGCTGGATACTAAAAACAAAAGTATCGAAAAGGTTCTTATGGCATTCTCAAACAATTTCCGAACCCCATTGATGAATATTAACGGCTTTGGAAAAGAAGTTGAGCAGTCTATCAATAAGCTGCTTATCAACCTAAAAGACGAAGATGTTCCGAAAGATGTTGCCAAGAAAATATCAAAAGTCCTTGAAAATAACGTTAACGAAGCTTTGGAATATATCCTGATGAACATTTCCAAGATAGATACTCTGCTCGATGGATTCATTGAGGTATCCCGTATCGGCAAAACCGAGATCGAATTAAAGAAACTGAATGTGAACGAATTGATATCTGATGTCGTTGATAGATTGGGTCATAAACTATCTGAAAGTGAGATCGAAATCGATGTTTCAAATCTACCCCCATGCTTTGGTGATGCCGGGCTGATAAGGCGAGTATTCACAAATCTTATAGACAACGCTCTCAAGTACCTGGATCCCGGAAGAAAAGGCATCATAAGGATAAGTGGCAGAACAATAAATGACGAAGCGGTATATTGCGTTCAGGATAATGGAGTCGGCATCCCCATGGAACTGCAGCAGAAAATCTTCAAGATATTCTATCAGGTTGATTCTGAGAAAGCAGTCGGTGAAGGTTTGGGGTTAGCGCTCGTGCAGAGAATAGTAGAAAAGCACATGGGGAAGATATGGCTGGAATCAAACCCCGGAGCTGGAAGCAAGTTCTTTGTATCCATACCAACCGAGAAAAAGGAATGATCGTTTTTGAATACCAATAACGATATAGAATAATCTGAGCCTATTTTAATATTCCAACTGGCTTAATCGTATAATATCCTTTAAAATGATAATACTACGTAAATATTATACGTATTGTTTAAGTGTTCTTTAAGGGTTTACAAAATTAATATTTTATGTTATAATTTTGTTTGGAAATCTTGATTCATTATACGGGTTTTTTATTTGGCGGTTTTGACATTTTTTTATTATGTGTAACCTTGTTTTGCTACATCGTAATTATGCAATTAGCGTAAACTTTGTAACTATAAAAGGGAGGTGTAGTGAATGATAAAGCTTAAATTAACCCTTTATATCTCGGGACAGACGCAAAAATCAGCGCACACAGTAAAGCAATTAAAGAAGATATGTGATGAAGATTCTCAGCGCACATATGATATTGAAATAATAGATGTTCTTAAAAATCCTCAAATTGCTGAGGAGAAAAAAATTCTTGCAACACCTACCCTTGTAAGAGAGTTGCCCCTCCCACTCTGTCGGATCATTGGTGATCTTTCAAACAAGGAGAAGGTCTTGTGGGGTCTCAACCTGACTCCCATTGAAACGGAAAGAGAATAAGCGAGACATGAAAATAACCATGCTCCAGTACTATTATATATGAAATAATTAAGAGCTTATGAAGAAATCGAAACCTAAAATATTTATCGTGGATGATGAAGCTATTATCGTTTCTGATCTGAAGTGCCTTCTTGAGTCATTAAAGTATAATGTGGTGGGTACTGCCCTATCAAGCGATGAAGCTCTTTATAAAGTCAGAGAAGCAGCACCAGACGTAGTTTTAATGGATATTGTATTGATAGGAAGTGAAATGGATGGTATCGAAGTTTCGGAAGTAATAAAAAAAGAACTCGATATTTCGATAATATTTCTCACAGGATATGCGGACGATGAGTTCCTGAATCGAGCTCAAGAAGTGAATCCATTCGGTTATATACTTAAACCATTCCAGGAATTGGAAGTCAAAGCAGCTATTGAGATAGCTTTTACTAAAAAGAAAGCAGAGAGAAAATTAGTTGAATCTGGAAGACGATACCGATTACTGTTTGAAAACGCGCCCACTATTAATATTATTATTGGAAATAATCTGGAATTCCAGGAGGTCAATTCCACTTTTATTGAGACTTTCGGGTATTCAAGAACAGAAATTGTTGGTAAACCTATCCTGGATTTTGTCGTAGCTAAACAGAAGCAATTGCTAACTGATCAATTGAATATTGCTCAGATGGGTCAGTTTACACCTGAAATTGATATTGACTTTATAGCAAAAAATGGAATGATCCATACTGTTTTATTAGCGGCAGGGGAAAAGCTACTTTATAAAGGTGGGGAGCCGGAAAGTGTGATACTTATCGGGATGGATTTTACAGAGAGAAAAAAATCTGAAGAGGATTTACAACACAGCGAAGCCCGTTTGTATAACATTATCCAAAAAAATGCTGATGGGATTCTCATCATTGACAAAAAAGGTGAGATATGTTTTGTTAATCCTGCGGCTGAGAGACTATTCGGTTTATGTGCAACTGACCTTATCGGCGATGTTTTTGGTTATCCTGCCGTAAACGGAGACCAGACAGAAATTGAGATCGTACGCAATGAGAATGAAAAAATATTTGTGGAGCTTCAAGTCGTTGAGACAGAATGGGATGGAGAAAAACATTTTTTAGCTTCTTTAAGGGATACTACTGCCAGAAAAGCAGCAGAAAAGAAACTTATCACTGCATACCGTGAACTGAAAATTACACAAGAACAATTGATTCAATCCGAAAAATTAGCTGCACTCGGCAGATTTGCATCAGGTGTATCTCATGAACTGAAAAATCCATTAGGGATCATATTAGGCGGACTCGAATATCTAGAAAGAAAAATCACACCTGACGATAATGATATATCGATCACACTCGAAAAAATGAAAAAGACTATTTTCAGGGCTGACAAGATTATTAAGGACATATTGAAATATTCCAAACCAGCTGAATTAAGAAAGAAAAAAATAAACCCTGAGGAGATTATTGAAGAAGCTCTGGAGTTATTCAAGCAGAAAATCTCTCTCAATAATATCGTTCTGGAAAAAAAATATGATGAACAGGATTTTACAATAGAGGTGGATCGAAACCAGATGCTTCAGGTTTTGTTCAATATCCTGGACAACGCTATTCAAGCGATGCCTGAAGGCGGTTCAATTAAAATAAATATAAGTAAGGAGAACGATATGATATCTCGTTTAATCGGTGGTGGTGAGAATTGTGTAATTGAGATATCGGACTCAGGAAAGGGAATTCCATCAAAGCAGTTAGACCAAGTGTTCGAACCATTCTTTTCTACAAAAAAGAAAGGGGCAGGAACCGGTTTGGGTCTGGCTGTGGTGAAAACAATAATAAATAACCATAAAGGGGAAATCTCCATCAGTAGTAAGAAAGGAAAGGGAACAAAAATAACCATAACATTGCCTATAAACCAAAGGGGGAAAAATGAGAAAAAAGATTTTGGTAATCGATGATGAAAAAGATTTTTGTTTCTTCTTGAAACTGAATCTTGAAACAAATCTTAGTCTGAATGTTGTAACGGAATCCGATTCAGAGAGAGCATACGAAGTAGCTGTTTTTGAAAAACCTGACCTTATATTTCTGGATCTCTTGATGCCAGGTTTGAATGGTTTCGACATCAAAGGTAAATTAAAAAACAATGATAGTACTAAATTCATACCAGTAATTGCTCTCACTGCTAAAGAAGATGAATCTACGATAAAGAATATAAAAAGTAATGGGTTTGACGCATACCTTATCAAACCTGTTGAGATTAGAGAACTGGAAAAAAAAATCAATGACATCCTGCAATAAACACTATTAATATTCATGAAGTTTAGTGTACTTAAAAAAAGTAAATATTTGGGGAGGTTATCCAAATGATCAGAGTATTAATCGTTGATGATGACGAAGACCTGCTCTTCTTTTTATCAAGGAATTTGGAGGAAGAAGGCTTCGAAACCATCAGTGCCAATAGTGGAAGTGAAGCTGTCTCCCAGGTAAAAACTGACCAACCTGATGTTATTCTTTTAGACCTTAAATTGCCTGATATGACCGGATTCGATGTTATGAAAAAGGTACAAGAGATAAATAATGAGATCGTAAACATCATTATTACAGGAGAAGGGGGAATAAGCGAAGCCTTGAAAGCAATTAAACTTGGAGCTAAAGATTATGTAGTAAAGCCCTTTCAAACTGAGGAGATCATCTTTTCAATTAATAGAGCCCTGGAAAACCAGAAATTGAGCAAAGAAAACCGTGAACTCAAACAAGCTATGATTGATAAGGATATTATCAAGGAACTTATGGGAGAAAGCCTTGAGATAGATAGAGTTTTGAGGCAAGTCGATGTTGTTGCTCCGACCGATATGACAGTTGTAGTACAAGGAGAGAGTGGTACAGGAAAGGAGGTTATTGCGAATATGATACACCAGAAAAGCAATAGAAAAGGCTTTCCTATAATAGCTTTGAACTGTGGGGCTATTCCTGATACGCTTGTAGAAAGTGAGTTATTCGGATATGAAAAGGGAGCTTTTACCGGCGCAACTTCCCGGAAGGAAGGTGTATTCGAACAAGCCAAAGGCGGAACTTTATTCCTGGACGAGATCACTAATCTCCCCGAAGCAGCACAGGCAAAACTACTTAGAGTACTGCAGGAAAAAAAAGTACGCCACCTGGGAGGCAAAAAGGACATTCAAATAGATACCAGGATTATTACAGCGTCAAATGTCTTTCTTACGGACGCTATCAAAGAAGGGATACTAAGAGAAGACTTATTCTATAGGTTGAACGAATTCAGCATAGTCTTACCTCCCCTTAGAGAGCGAAATGAGGATATTCCTATTCTGGCAAATTACTTCCTGAGTAAATCGAAAATAAATTTGGGCAAGGATATAGATGGATTCACACCAGAAACTATGGAAATATTAATGGAGTATTCATGGCCAGGAAATGTTAGAGAATTACAGAATGTTGTAAAAAAAGCAGCGCTTCTGGCTAAGTCCGACCACATTACTCCCGATGAACTTCCATCTGAATTGACTGGTAAAACGACTGATTTAGACGACAACTTAAAAGAAATGGACTTAAATAGGTTACTTAAAAAAGGATATTCTCTACACGAAATAACCCAGCATGTAGTAGCCTCAATCGAGAAAGAGGTTATTGAAAACGTGTTAATAAAAACCAAATATAACAAATCCGAAACTGCTAAAATCCTTCAGATAGACAGGAAAACTTTATACTCTAAACTTGAAACACTTAACATTAAATGAAACTGTTTATTAGGATTAACCTTTGATTGTAAAACTGCCAAGTATCTTTAGTATTTGAATAATTCAAGGAATTCCTCTCACCAATAATACTCTCCTGATTGTATATCGAGCGTTTATTGAAAATTGCAATCCTGTAATTCGGAATTGTGAGATTTGGATATCAGGTTGTTTACCAAACACAACAACCTGTGGGTTAAATTCCACAAAATATTGAAATCTTATTTATATCCATACAACTAATTTCCAAATAAAATTCTCTCCCAATCCCTTTAAAAATCAACATCTGTTTCATAATAAATCCTCAGCAAGCATTCTTGGTATGGTTTTTGATTTATTTTCCTAACGATAAAAAAAGACTTTAAAGGAGAATTAAAAGGAGGTTGTAAGATGAAACAGGAAAGACTAAAACTGTTGATGATAGAGAGTGATCCTATCGATGCCCGTATTATAGAAGATCTTCTGAAACAAAGTAAGCCAGTTATTTTTGAAACTAAATGGACAGATAAACTAGCTACTGGTTTAGAAGAATTAAAGGAGGAAGATTATGATGTCATTTTACTGAACCTGAGGTTGCCAGATAGCAAGGGTCTTAATGCATTGAACTTGCTGATGTCAGTAGTCAGAGATATTCCGATCGTAATACTTACTGACGTGGTCGATGAATCGCTTGCCATAACTGCAATGAAGAAGGGGGTTCAAGATTATCTGATCAAAGGGCAGTTCTATAATGAATGGCTAAATAATACCTTGAGAACTGCTATCAAACGGAAAAGATTCGCTAATTGGCTGGATAGAAAAAAAATTGTATATCCTAATTACAAATAAACTTGAAAAATCTATTGGAGAAAAAGAAATAAAAAGATGTTTTTATTGAAGCTATAGGAGGTTTAAAATGAAACATCATGTTAAAAGTAAAAGGATGCTTATCGACCTTGTAGTTGTACTCTTTTTGGCTCTGCTCTTTTCAGGATTTAGTCTTGCAATTAATCTTATGGATAAAATATACTCCATTCTTGCGCTTTATTCACAGAAACCTTTGGTGGAATTCGTAATTAACCTTGTCTTTCTATTAATTGCGGGTACAATGTGGTTAGCTTTCAGGCGATGGAAATGCGCATCTCGAAAACAAGCTGAATTGGAATCGATCATTTCAAGCATAGATCCTGATACTCTACTGGTTATTGATAAAAACAGACATATAGTTGCCTGCAACAATTCAGTTAAGAGAATGTTCGGTTATGAAGTTGACGAAATAATCGATAAGAGAATTAATATATTATATCCCCCTATTCCATACGACCTGAGCTGGTGGCATGCCATTTTTTCAAAAGTAGAAAGGGATGGTTATCATATAGGTACTATAGTTGGGAGGAAAAAAGACGGAGAGGCTATATACCTTGAAATTATTGGTAACAAACTCGGCAACTATGATGAAACAGTTCTTCTACTGAGAGATATAACTGAAAAGTTATCAGCAAAAGACCTGCTTAGAGATTCCCAGCAGACCTTAAACGACATTATGTTGGCTATTCCATTAGGTCTGTTCATATACCAATATCAAGCACCAGACAAGTTCTTACTTCTCGATTGCAATAAGGAAGCTGAACGAATGACCAGCATCGTTCTTGATGATTCAAAGGGTAAAGATTTCAATAAAATCTGGCCCAACGGACATAAAACCAGATTCATAGAAGCCTTTCAAAAAGTACTAAAAACCCAAAGATCGATAGTTGCTGACGAAATATGCTTTAACCACAGTAATATCGAAAGAGTATTAAAAGTACATATATTTTGCATGCCAAAATCTAAAGTTGGGGTAGCTATAGAAGATATAACAAACCAGAAATTGATAGAAGAAGTATATAGTCTGGAAAGTACTTATGATCATAATCTAAGCGAACAAAATATCCAGATTTGAAAGAGAATTGAAAGAAAAATACCAATCATGAGAAAACGAGTAAATAAGGAATCTGGAATATGCCCGATATAGATCTTAGAAACAATACAGAACTACTGAGGATACTTTTCGATTATGCACCTGATGCATATTACTTAACAGACTTTAAAGGAAATTTTATAGATGGGAATAAAGAAGCTGAACGAATAATCGGATACAATAAAGAGGAACTAGTCTCCAGAAACATTGCAAGACTTAAAATTCTTTCTCCTTCAGAGATCAAAAAAGCCACAAAATTATTACAGCAGAACTTAAAAGGTAAACCTACCGGTCCAGACGAGTTCACATTAAAGAGAAAAGACGGTTCGAAGAGAATCGTGGAAATCAGAACGTTCCCGGTTAAGTTCTACAAACACACTATGGTTCTTGGTATAGCCAGGGATATAACTGTAAGAAAACATAATGAACTTAAGTTAAAAAGGGCAAATGAGAATTTGAACAAGGTGCAATGTCAGCTAATACATTCGGAAAAAATCGCAGCTCTTTCCAGGTTCGCAAGTGGGATTTCACACGAATTAAAAAATCCTCTTGGAATAATCCTCAGCGGTGTAGAATATCTGGAAAAAAGGCCTCAAGTAGATGAAAAAAACATACCTGTAATTATTAATAAGATTAAAAATGCAATGCCAAACGGAGGGACTATGGAAATTAATTTAATAAAGAAAGAAAAATCAGAGGCATTTGGAAACAAAAAAAGCAAAGAGATCGTGATCGAGATAATAGACAATGGAGTAGGCATGAAACAGGAAGTTTTGAACTATGCTTTTGAGCCTTTCTATACTACAAAACTGGATGATAAATCAATAGGTCTCGGGCTGTCCATTGCTAAATCCTTCGTTAATAATCATGATGGTGAAATAAAATTACAAAGTAAACCAGGTGAAGGAACAACTGTAAGAATAGTACTCCCCCAGATTGAAAACGAATGAATAAAAACAGGAGAGCAACATGAACAAAAAACTAAATAAAAGTATTATAAAACTGCTTATTGCTATTATGTGGATTGCTTTTATCTTTAATAGCAACTATGCTTGTCACAATTTAAACGATGATAGGGATATTGAAAGAGACGGTATTCATGAAAACTCTACTGACAATAAAATATCAACCGAGTTCGATTCCACATCTGAAATAATAGAATTACGAAGCGATGGTGTAAATCACTTTCAAAATACAGATGGCAGCATTTCAGCAATTATCAGAATCAGAAAAACAAAAAGAGAGATATTAAATGACTACCGTGAGAATAGTCATCTGGAACCCAGAGCATTATTCAGGTGGCCTGATCCAGATGCCGGCATGTACAGTGAGAGATTTCCTCAGTTTTTCAACACTTATTACAGTGAGGAGGAGGATGAATATTTATGGTCATCATATAGTTGTGATTCTTTTCATTATGATCAGCCAGGTGGTTTCGGTGGTGACTACTACTATGATTGCGCTATAGGGAGGGATTATGATGATTACGATGAGTATTATAGGGTACAGATGATATGGGATATCTCATCTATTCCTGATGACGCTAAGATAATTGACACTCAAATACGCTTCTTTATTAAGAATTGGCAATACGATGGATTCGATGAAGACTTCGTATATATAGATATCCATAGATGTGACACTATTGGTGGAGAACCAAGAGATGTATGGGAGGAATCCGGTGATAACCTGTGTTATTGTGAAGCGGTCTTCTTCGAATATACGGGCAGGGAACATGAAAACGGATACTTCGCTCTGGGACGTGATGCAGATGTTGATATCGAAAATAATCTCTCTAAAGATTGGTTTGCAGTTGGATTAAAAATGCATAATCCCGATAACGATCGTGGGATTATTCTCGATGGTGACCTTACCTACCTGAAAATAAAGTATGGAAGACCCGGGTACTGGTATGGGAGTGAGAGTTCTGACTGGACAGATACGTTGAACTGGGAAAACCACGAGGTACCAGATGCTGAGATGAACGTGTTCATTCCACCTGAATGCTCTCATTATCCAGACTTAGGTTACTGCCCCGACGGCGCTAACATATCAAGGAACCTGACCATTCAACCCGAAGCTGAATTATTGTCAACTTTCGGAGATGGTATAGTATATATAAACGGTAACTTCGATGTTGAAGGCATTTTTCAACAATCTGCGAAAACTTTGCATATTGATAGTAATGTCACTGTAATTGGAAACTGGTATTCCACAGGCGGTGAAATTATATTTTGTGGAGATGAATGGGAGGATGATGATGGAAGCTTCCAGCAAGATGGAGAATGTGCAACATATTTCTTTGGGGATGGAGAAAGACAAACTATCAAGTCTTCGGTGGACAATCACTTTGGGGGAATTCACATAGGTAAAAACAATACAAATCCTTTTACATTGTATCTTAGAAGCAGGATCGAAGCTTATGGAGATATAGTATTCACCAACTTCTCTAAATCGCTTGATGCAAATGGTTATATGATAAGATGCTCT
Source organism: bacterium (assembly GCA_016935765.1). Lineage (GTDB taxonomy): Bacteria > UBP14 > UBA6098 > JAFGQG01 > JAFGQG01 > JAFGQG01. The sequence continues at coordinate 12,738 of JAFGQG010000045.1, read as the reverse complement.
GGAAATTGGGATCAGGGGGCAGGGAGGTTTGAACACAATAACAATACAGTAAAGTTTTCTGGAGATGGAAATATCACAGGTTCAACAACATTTTATAATGTAATAATAGCTTCCGGTATCCGGACTCAACATAGCGAAGTATTTAGGGTTTCAGGCAGCATAGGTCTATCTATAAGTCCAGGGGCTGTTTACGATAAGCAGGATAAAATTCTCAAATTGGGTGATGGACCGGGCATACCTGGAAATTGCACAGTCCTAGGTACATTTATAACTACTGGTGGTATGGTTACAAACAGCTGTGATAATTATTATAGTTTCGAAATCGAACCAGGAGGAAGGATATGTGCCATGAACACAACCTTCGAATATATGAATAGATCTGGTATACATGTAAATTTCGGAGCATTTATTGGAGAAAACACGGGTGATGACAGTCTGGATTTCGACTATTGTACTTTCAGAAATGGAGATTATAGAGGAACACTACTGACTTTAAATAATAATGAAATTTTCAAAATAATTAGACCGGTTTTTCCTGAGAATACATGGAGTGGGAATAGTAATGTAAGAACAACAGTGAGACCTGGATTAGTAATTTTCGGTGATGCAGAGGGGGAATTTAAAGGAGAAGATTTCGATGATGATGTTTCTGACAGCTATACATCAAAGGGGAAAATACAATGGATTCCCTTTATTACAGTTACAGTTATCAATGAAATTGAAGATTCAATATTATACGACGGTGTTGGATACCGTTCCGGTTCTTCGTTTTATAGTCCTGCTGGTGAAGAGCACACTATAAGTGTTCCCTTCATTCACAGAGAAGGATTCACCGAGTTTCGATTCTCTGGTTGGAGTGACGGAAACACCGAACATACAAGAAACATCACACCCAATAATGATATTACTTTGTTAGCAACATATACCCTTTTCAATCACAGCAGGGGAAGTGATAGGTTTACTTACGAAGAATTGTACACGAGAAACCTTAGTGAAGCCTTACCAGAATCGATTTACGGTGAAGTTAGTAAAAGGCTTTATCCTGGATCCGGTTTAAGCCAAATTCAAGTTACTTCTGATCATTTTTCTCTAATGCCTGCTTTCCCTAATCCATTCAACAGCTGTACTAATATACGTTTTAGGATTTCAGGAAACAAGGGTACCATCAAATTAAAATCCTGGATTGTAAATGTTCGCGGTGAAATGGTAAAGACCTTTTCTGAGAGAGAATATTCCCGCGGGTGGCATAATATCGAGTGGAACGGGAGTAATGATTATGGTAGTCCCGCAAAAGGAGGAGTATATTTCTTCAGAATCCAATCCCAATACGGCATTGTTAAAACTCTGAAAATAATATTACTCAAGTAATAATATCCACTATTTCAAAAATAAGGATATTTTTTATAAGGTTTGTGTTGTTCCTGCATGTTTAAAATTAACAAGTAAATCTTTTCCAATAAAGCTTTAATCCAGCTTTCTATTCTAGCATCCATTTTTTAATTGATGTTATTCCACTGCATCCATGCAATTTCCAGAATCATCTATGTCTAATGACTTCCACATGTTGTTGAATTATTTCCACAGTAAACAGAGACAATTGGCAACTTAATCCAGAGATTGATTAATTATTGTTCTGTGTAAGTCATTGTATATCAACATATTGATAAAATGAATGGCTCGACATGAAGGCTTTGGCACGGTATTTGAGAATTAAGTAAGCAGGATAGTGAAAAAAAACAAAAAAAGGAGAAACAGAAAATGGGAAACAAAAAAGAAAAGAAACAACAAAACAAAGCGAACAATATAACAAGGAGGTGCGCGATGCGTAAAATAAACTTATCTGCAGCTTTGTTTGTATTATTTGTGTTAGTTAACCTGGTTTTTGGGGAGGTACCTCATATTATTCCGTACCAGGCAAGAATAACTGACGCAAGCGGAAACCCAATAACTAATCCAAAACAAATAACTTATGAAATCTACACAACTCCTCCTGATCCATTGGGTGATACACCCGAGTCCCCAATATGGTCGGAAACCCATACTGTCAATCCAAATTCTGAAGGGATCTATAATGTCATGTTGGGATCTGTCACACCCTTCAATGGAATTTTGGATTTTTCCAAGCCATATTGGCTTAGTATTATTATCGATAGTAATGAACTTTGCAGATACCAGTTAGGTTCAAGTCCTTATGCTCTAAATTTATCATCCCTTGGAGCTAATGATGGTCAGATACTAAAATGGAATTCAATTTCTGCAAAATGGGAGCCAGGCGAAGATATATCCGGTGTTGGTGAAAATTTACAAGATGTTTACCGGAACGGTGAAACCATAACCATAACTCCTACCGATCCAGGTTATATAAAAATTGAAACTGAACATCATGAAGGCGGGTTAATGGTAAAAGGTACCGGAAACATTGAATATAATTTATATTCCCTGCTCGATCTTGATGGTGAATTTTCAGACTATATGGGTTCGGGCGCAATACACACAAAAATCATCGATAACGAAGACTCCCCCTCAAAATGGGCTTTTGGCGAACTGTGCAAATCTGTAAAAAATCCAGTATTCGAATATTATGGTGGTGCTACCGGTGTTTATATGTCATCAAACAATGATACTTTAGCTGGGTGCCTTGGGATCTGGCAAAAGCGTGTAGACTCAGCTGATACGTTTGCCGCAGTAATGGGTTACGTTGATCTCGAACACCGTGAATTACCGGATTATTTTGCAGGTCTTTTTATCGGTGATGTGTCAGTGACCGGGGATCTCTTTCTCAAACAAGGCATTTATGACGGTTATAGCAAAGGCACTGAAGGACAAGTTCTTACTGCCACAGGTTCTGGTGATGTTATATGGCAAGATCCTCCAGCTACGGGTTCCGGTTTCCATATTAAAACAAATGATGAACCCTGGTTAATTGATAGTGTGAGACTCGTAGAAGGCAAAAACATAAAACTGACCCAGTTCGCAGATTCAATATGTATCGCATTCGATGAATCAGACGGCTGCCCAAAGGTATGCGTTGATACCCTTGCAGCAAGAGTCAGTAATAGAATACAAATAACAGACAGTCTTTTCATTAACAAAACAGTATCTATTGAAGGAGATTTTTATAACCAGGAAGTTAAGCACTCCGAGAGTTACACCGTTGATCCAAATCTGCATTTTGATTTCAGCTTAGACGGTACCTGCAACCTTGACATTCCAGATAACGGATGTGGAGATGAAGACTATGTAGAATTTGGAATCGAAGTGGGGGAGATGACCGGGAGTATCTCAGATATCGGTGTTGAAGTGTGGATTGAACATACTTACGACGCAGATCTAATTATTAAACTTATCAGCCCGAGCGGAACTGTTGTTAACCTATCATCATGGCATGGTGGAAGCGGCAACAACTATGGTTCAACCGATAACTACACAAGATTTGATGATGATGCAAGCATGTCTATCTCAGATGGTTCGGCACCTTTTGAAGGAAGTTATAGCCCTGATGAGCCTCTCTCCACTTTTTATGATGAAAATCCAAAAGGAAAATGGACTTTAAGAGTATGTGATGACTCAAGGTATGATTCAGGAGTCTTGCGCGGATTCAATTTATACATTAATGGCAGCAGAATATCGATATCGTGGTTACTGGTCGGTGAAGCAGCCGTTACATATCGTAATGGTAGTTCAGTTGTTGTATTAACTAATTATTCAGCTGAAGCAACGGATGTTAATGGTCTTAAAACGAAACTGACTAAAGCGACGGTAGCTGGAGTCGAAAGCGAAGGGATTACCCTTGGGTTTGCCGCCGATTCACCATCAGGATCCGGGAACCATTGGGTTTCAACTACTATAGTGCATCACGACGATGGGACTGATATGACAGATGAAACCGTATATTATTATAAACTGTGGAGAATGGGCAGCATAGAACCAAACCAGGAAAATTGGTCCATCGTTCCTATGCTGATAAAAGAATAAAGGCAACTATAATCATGAATATTAAGGAGATAATCATGAGAAAACTACTCATAACAATAATAGCCTTGTTACTGATCAGTGCCTGGGCGGCAGGACAAATTGGACATAATCCCGTACAGGATAACGGTGGGGGATATTTCGAAACTGAAGATTATCATCTTTCAACTTCAATCGGACAAGCAGTTACAGGAACCGCAGGTAATTATTCATACACTAACCAGGCTGGATTTATCACAAAACTCAGTGTTTCAGTGACAATACCCGAATACCAAAAAAGTGATAATATTCCTGACAAAATAAGGATTGGGCTACCATATCCCAATCCATTCAATTCAGTTTGTCACATCGAGGTATCCCTACCGAATGAAGCAGAGGTTAAATTTAAATTGTATGATTTAACAGGGCGCGAATTATACTCTAATATTGAATCAAGACTTCCTGGAAGGTATAATTTGAAATTCGATCCAGGCAATCTGTCGTCCGGAGTATATTTATACAGGATATTCATTGATAAAACATCCACTGAAGGTAGGTTGATTCTCGTTAAATAATTCCTGGATAAAGCTACTCTATAAAAGCGCCAGGTTTGAATCTGGCGCTTTTTTTATTTTTCAAAACTCAGCTTCGATGCTGAAGTGAATTATGCCGGAAGTTACCGTTCGGTCTTCGCCAATTCCATAATCTACGCCAATCAGGCCTATATTGGATTCGAACCTCAAACCAACGCCCCAACCTACCTTAACATCCGGGATAGCGCTTTTCTCAAACCATGCTATATCAGCGAAAGCAAACACCCTGGCGCCCGGACCGAGCAGCAGCCTGTATTCAATGTTCGACCATCCCACCTTATCCGCCGCGAACTGCTGTTCCTTATATCCCCTCACTGACCGGGAACCACCAACACGATAAAGGTCCGATAGGGGAAGCTCCACACCTGAAACCAGGTACGACTTCCAGTTCAAACTTGTGAACAGTACCTGGGATGGAAACAACAGGATAGCCAATCCAGACTGACAATCTACTCCGAGTTGAAAGACATGCTTCTTCCGGCTGCCCGTAAATACAAAATCAGGACCATCTCGCCTCTTATCCATAAGGGAAAAATCAGATCGAAATGCGCCTCCACTTTTCGGATTAACCGCTCTATCATACATGTTTATCTCGAATCCTGTGGATAATGTAAATGTACTGCTCTTTGGGATATTGAAGATATAAGTGCCAACCGATTCCGGCACCACCTCTTTCAATCCCAATCCCGCGTTAAAAGAAGTAAACCGACCAACAGGAATAATCGAACTAATCTCCCAATCGTATTCAGTATAAGAACTGTCCTGTTTCGTCTCCAGGAAACTCCCGTTTAGTTCGACTGCCGTTCTAAGAAACCAAGGTTCTCGATACTCAACAAGGATCTCTCTTCCCTGGCTTCCTGCAGATATCCACCTTAGATGCAACCCCCTGCATGTCCCCCACAAGTTCTTCATCGTAAGTTCCGCCGTCCCGTATAATTCCCCGGACTCGCCGGCAATACCCGGACTATACCCTATGATGCCGTTTACCGAGTTCATCGCTCTCTCCTTGACGTTAATAACTATCCCCCACTTATCAAACGGATTCTGTATCAACTTCGGCTTGCTTACCGTACTGAAGAAAGGAGTCCTTCTCAATAACTTCAAACCCGATTCAAGCGATTTCTCTGAATACAGCGACGGGAGTTTCAACCTCATCAATCGCGGAAAATATTCTGCTCCCGTCACATCGTTCCCGCGAACTTCAACAAAGGTTATCTCAACCCGCGGTCCTTTATCAACCGTTATTTCCACAATGACTTCAGGTTTATCTATCTTGTCATCAATTATAAAATCCGTCAAGGATAATTTTGCAAAAGGATAACCATAGTCCTCCAGAAAATCCAGTATCCTTTTCATATCGTCCTCGAGAAGAAACCCATCGAAATCAGCTCCCTTTTTCAAGTCCATAGTCTTTTCGATTCTTTCGCCTATCGAAGAAGGCTTCTCCTCCACCAACCTGAGTTCCTGAATGACAGCTTTCTTTCCCTCATTTATATTCAACGCTATCTCCACCTTTGACGAATCGCTGTTGAATTCTATCCGTTGAACACTGACCGTGAAATTCAGATACCCCAATTTCTGGTACAATCCTGAGAGTGAATCCAACCTTGTCTCGAACTGACCATTATCGAAAAGCGTTTTCTCCTGGAGTTTTAAGATACGCTTTATTTCATTATCAGACAAGGATCTATTGCCATTGATAACTACATCGGCAACCTTCTGGGCATCAAGGTTCGCCGGAAAAGAAACCGACAGAATGCAGAATATTATAATGAAAAAGCCCCCGAATAAATTCGAGGGCTTTTTTGAATTTAGAGTTTTTGCGTTATTGAACAGCATTATTTCATAAGTATCAGCTTGCGAGTTTGAATGTTATCCTTGTACCTGATCCGGTAGAAGTATATTCCTGAGGCTGCCTGTTTGCCGCTGTTGTCTTCACCGTTCCAGGTTATTTCATACCTTCCGGCATTAGTATAGTCATTGTGATATGATTTCACCTTTCTGCCGCGAATATCGTAAATATCGAGAGTAACATCACCTTGTTCAGGTATCGCGAACTTTATTCTGGTCTGCGCGTTGAAAGGATTGGGAACGTTCTGGTATAATGAGAAAGTAGTAGGTATATTCGCAGCAGTTATCATAATTCTGTGCAAACCTGAAGACAGTACCGCTTCGGGGGTAACTCTTGGATTATAGAGTTTGTCATCAATTCCAAACCGAATTTCCCAGTTAGCGGGTATAGATGATACATCCCATGTGAGGGTTTCTTCCTTTTTAATGAGCAGATCGGCATTCCAGGATAATTGCTCTCCTTGAGGTAATATCTTCCTTGACAGGAAATTAAAAGGCTGTTCAGCTTGAATATAGAACTCGATGTCGTTTCCGTCAGGGTTCGCTGGGGGTATCAACTGGTCATATTCGGGGTTGAAACTGTATGAGGCGTCATAGCTTAAACCGAATTCCACATCATTGACTTCAGGGCTGATATGGATTTTACCAACCCAGTCGATGTTTTCATAGGGCGAGAATTCCGGAATCGGTTTGCCGAAGACTGCAGAGTTCCTTACAAAGCAGTTCGTCATTATCATCACCCAGTAACCGAAACCTGGTCTAAGTATGCCGTCTGGCATATATCTTCGATATGGCGGATCAACATAGTAGTAGAACAAGCTGCCTTCGAAAAGCGCGCCGTCGGGTATATCATCCAGGTCGTAGAACCTTATCCAGTGCGCCGGAGCACCTATCATGTTCCAACCAGCTATCATCTCATAAGTGAACTGGTAGAGAGGATCGCCCACCAATTCATAAACCGTATCAACCGTTGAGAGAATCCAATAGCCGAATCCTCCTTCGAGCGTATCTATTCCCGTATAGCTTCTGGCTTCGGGATCGTACCAGAACGCGGGTGGTATAACGGTTGGGAATATAGCTTCTACTGTCCAATCAGGCACTTTAAGAGGAATCGATACCATGTTCCATCCTTCGTGGAGGTGTATGTACCAGATATAAACAGGGGGTTTATGGTACGTAATTATAATGGTATCCCCAACTTCTATCTCCCTTCTATCGAAGTGCGCCATGTTCACGCCGTCCATGTATGTATTCGGCCAAACGGTGATGGAGTCCCAAACGAGAGCTCCCGGGTGTTGTTCCACCACCAGAACCCATGTAATCAGCGTATCATCCTGGTTACGGGCATCCCTGCAGAGATCCCAGCATGGAACGGGCGGATCAAAGTATGCGTTCGGGTCCTCCGGCTGTGGAGGCAGATCCACAAAATCGACCCTGTAGGGGTCCCAGCCGTCAGTTGCGGTTCCATAGACCCCGAAACTCGCCGAATCGACCACATTCTCATCGACGTTCAATATCTCCATTATCACTTCCCAGAACAGCGCCATTCTATCCCCGATAACGAACATGCCGTAACCGCCTCGCGGCACAGGTGTCGGAGCGCCGCCGTTCACTATAATATCGTCAACCCTGATGACACAGGACATCTCATAGAAAGCCCTGCAGGTTATCTGGTACCCGACGTATAGAATATTACCCTGGAAAGGCAGCGGATAATCGCCCCAAACCTTTATCCTGATGAAGTCATCACCCCTGCTGATCACGGTATAATTCCATTCCATCGGGAGATAATCGCCCTGGAAGAGGTCGCCGTTAGGATATAGCAGCTCGGGATCACTGTACACCGTGAATTCAATGGAGCGGATCGAGTTGTCGTGAAGGTCTCCTACGTGTATGGGAATCTGGATCAGGGAGCAGGGCATGCCGATGTTCAGGGTTTCAGGAACTACTTCAAGTATATGGAAAGGCCAAATGGGTATTACATCGAGTGAACAGACAACGGCAACCCGCGGATTGACAGGATCGTTGGAGTTAACGAATACGGTGTCCACGTACGAGCCGGTATCCAATTCAGCGGAGTAGAAATGGAACCCGAGTTGGTCGGAGTACTCAGGCCAGACATACCCTGAATTCGGGGCAACGGTCAACCAATCGACACTCTCAGTAATCCCATAGACCAGGGTGCCGGTACCGATATTAAGCAAGTCGGCGTAACCCCATCCTTCGAAAGTCTGTTCAACAGTGACATGCACTCTATTCGGTATAACGTCGATCTCTGGCAGTCCGCCGGGCCATCCGAGCCTTAAACGCCCAAAATACAGTGGGTCATAAACATCAGCATGTGCCGGCCAGATGAACGTGGTGTCCGGTCCGTCAATAACCCTCAAAGCTATACCAACCATATCACCCGGATAGGCGAAGAACTGGGTTAGATCCCTGCAGTTGATGTAAAGTTCAAGGCAGTTGCGTACGCCGTCAGTACTCCAGGCTGCAGCTGCCGTCTCAGTTAGGATCGGCTCACCCCTGCTCAAACCACCAAGGCTGGACAGCCACCTGAAGTAAACGTCAGTTGGACCCAGCTCGAAATTAACGGAGAAATAACCCTCGTCAGAAGGTATCAGATGGTCCCAGTCGAGATTCATATCGTCATCGAAGAAGAAATCGAAGTGAGCAGCCGGTGTGAAATCCTGGTCGAAGCAGAATCCGAGGAAGAGATCGAAGCTGTTGTTCATAGCATAGAACCTTACGTCGCCGTTTAATAAACCGCGCGCGGCATGACCCCACACATCCTCCACCATCGATCCGTCAAGAACCGGCGGGTCATCAAAAATATATGGCGACCAGATAGTGTTGCTTTCGAGCAGAGCCCCCATATCGACGTTGGAAAACGAGCTCTGAAATTCCGGATACGAATAAACAGCTCTCGCTTTGTAGTAATAAACGGTTCCCCAAACCGCAGTATTATCGTTAAAATTCGTGCAGATAAGATTGTCGGCAAGAACCGAAAAACCTACTTCAGAATCAATACTTCTGTACAATATATAATAATCGAGGACCAGCTCCGGATGCGTATCCAATATCGGCGGTCTTTCCCAGGTCACAGGGATGGAACCGAGATATCCTTCGTGAGCGATAAGATTGAATGGTGCAAATATCGGGTGAGAATGCTTGTAAACGTACAATATGTAAGTCTGGGTAACATAGCCCGTTATCTCCAGGTCGGTGATCCCGACTTCGACAAATATCGAACCTTCGATACCGAGCGGAGTCCAGTCTATCACCCCGGTGTAATGGTTTATAGTAAGTCCTGAAGGACCATCGACAATCTCGAAATAAATAGTGTCGCTATCGACATCATAAGCGTCCGCGTCATAAGTAAAAGGTATGGCTTCCACCAGGGTCGTGTCGAGAGCAGGCGTAATAAAAACTGGCGGGTCGTTTACAGGCAGAACGGTTATCACTGCCGTGTCCGCGAAGAAGAAAGTATCGCTTACCCCTTCCACGATTATCTCTGACACGCCAGAATATTCAGCTACCAAATGTACCCTTATCCAGGAATCTGAAACGAGAGTAAGCTCGACGTTAGGGGAAGTGGAGATGATCGTATAGGTCATGGTGGGGGGATAAAATACCGTGTCGAGATCCACGTAATAGAAATCAGGTGTATCCTCTTCGACTGTAATATCGTCCAGTTTGGAGATGAGTCCCATAGTTGGAGAAGATGGAACGTTCGAGAGAGATGAGTAATTTGGCACTTCGTCATAGGTTTGAATGCAGAAGTAGTATTGAGCGCTCCCAGTCAATCCTTCGACCGTATAAGTTTGGTGTGAAAACGCGGGTAGAGGTATAGGAGGCGCTGGTACAGTAGTTGCGGACGCCCACGTTCCGGCGTTAATAGGGAAGGTCGCGTACTTGATAATGTAACCGGTTGCGGTGCCCATCCAGCCATCGTCACCGGGGGCGGTCCACTCTATCTTGATGCTGGTCGGTGTAACATCTGTGCATGCCAGGTCCGTTATCCTGGCAGGAGGGGTGACATCCGATGCGGTAGTCGTAACCCTGACCACGTTCGAAAGGACCGAGCGGTTGCCAGCGTCGTCGAACGTGTAGCCGGCAAACCAGTATTGAGTGCTCGGCGCTAATCCCCAGAGAGTATAGTCCTGTACGGTACCTGAGACGAGGGGTACAGGTTCATCGAATACCTGGGTAGCCCCTGCCCAGTTGACTTCGTTCAGTGGCGCGGTGGAATACCTGAAATCATAAAGGGTCGCGGTGCCGTCCCACGCATCATCGCCGGGAGCATACCACCAGACTCGAAAACCAACGTCACCAACATCGGCAACCGAGAAATTTATTCGGGCTGGCGGAATGGTATCATCTTCAGGCGGAGATAATGTGGTGGCATTAACTACGTTTGAGAGGTCTGATACGTTTGGTACTTCGTCAGTAACTGTCATCGCGAAGTAGTATAGCGTTGCGTGATCCAAGCCATCGACCCAGTAGGTTTGCGGTGTACCCGGAGCAGCGGGTAGTGGTTCCCCGACGCAAGGAGTGCATGCTCCCCAGTTAGCTGGGGTTATCGGAACGGTATGATACCTGATGTCATAAGCCTGGGCGTTGCCGGTCAAACCATCGTCACCCACCGCGTTCCATCCAAGCTGAACCCTGTATTCCTCGATATCGAGTACCGCGAGAGTAAGGATGGCGTCGGGGGGAATAGTATCCGGAGCGGGAACAGGAAGCGTCGTACCCTGCACGATGTTCGATAGCGGTGATGGATTGTTGACATCGTCGAAGACGACGAGGCCGAAGTGATATGTAGTAGCGGGGGTTAGACCTGGCACCCAGAAATTTTGCACCGCGCCGGGAAGCCCAGGAGCTGGTTCACCAACGCAAGGAGTGCATGCTCCCCAGTTAGCAGGAGTTATGGGATCCGTACTGTAACGAATGTCGTAGAACTGAGCCTGACCGACCATATCATCGTCCCCTACGGCGTTCCACTGCAGAAGTATCGCGTTCGTCGTTGAATCGATAACATCCAGGTTGACTACCTGGGCAGGAGGAACGGTATCGGGCGCAGCCATTATTGAAAATACCGCGTCACTCATATCGAATACACCCGCATGATCAAGGTCCGTTATGAGAATTAGAGCCTGATCAGTAATAACATTGGGAACCGTCCAGTTATAAAGACCGTCGTCAGGAGTGCTTGCTGTTTCGACGGTCCACGAAAATCCATTATCGATTGAATATTCGATCTCAACATTGGTGACCGGCCCGGTAGAATTCCAGGTTATGAGGCGGACTTCATCCCAGTAATAGATTTCACCGCCGTTCGGAACCAAAACAGTGATAGTGGGCATCAATATAGAGAAGACTGCGTCACTTTGGTCAATTACCGCGGGGTTTGCCACAGCAGAGATCCGCACTAAAGCATCAGTAGTAGGTGTTGCCGGCAGGTTCCAGAAATAGGATCCATCATTCGCTGTGGAAGCCGCTTCAACCGTCCAATCCGTTCCCCCGTTCAGTGAATACTCTATCTTAACATTACCAACAGTACCAGTGGATGTCCAGGTTATTTCACGGTTCTCCTCGATATAATAGACTTCTCCGCCATTCGGAGACGTAACGGTCAGAGTGGGCAGCGCTATCGTAAATACATCATCACTCACATCGAATACGCCACCATCGTCAACATCAGTGATTCGTACCAGAGCCTGGGTTGTAGGAGTCGCGGGTATGACCCAGTCATAGAACCCGTCATTCGGTGTGGACGCAGTTTCCTCCGTCCAATCAGCTCCACCATTCAGGGAGTATTCTATTTTAACATCCGTTATCGGTCCTTCCGTCGTCCAGGTTATCTGGCGGATGTCTGCAACGAAATATACTTCACCGCCATTCGGGTTAACAACCGTTATGGTGCGAACGGGCAATTCGAGAGAGTCCCATCCCCAGAACTCGTCCGGCACAGTGAGGTCTATTACATCCGTTAAAATAAGGATCTCGTTAAGACATGTGTCCGTGAATTCGATTCTAAGGATCTCGCCGGTATCCGGTTCTGTCGGGAAATTACCTATGTTCACGACCCACGTGGAATCATTATAACCGCAACCGGCGGATTCGTGAGTAAGCACCTCGCCTGGACGTGCCAGCATATAGGCTTCGAAGATGAGGCAATTCTCATCAGGGGGGTTTCCATCGGTATTGTAGATTATACCAAAAACATTGTGTGTCGTACCCTGACCAAAAAGATGAGTAGCACATAATAAAATGCAAATAAGTATTAAACCGTACACTTTTAGTTGGTTCATCAAAAAACCTCCTTTGAATTTTTAATTATTTT
>JAFGQG010000044.1 GCA_016935765.1 bacterium | reverse complement strand
TACAATTATCTATTCAATTATTTTCATTATCTCACCAATAGTATTTTTTTCATTTCCTTTTGGTTCCCGGTTTCCAGGTCTAAGAAATATATCCCGGAGGGGCAGTTTTCCGCTTCCCAGTGAACGGTATGAACTCCTGAAGGAAGTTTATCATTCACTAATTCGGATACCTTTTCACCAAGAAGGTTGTAGATGTTGGCTTCTACCGCAGCGCTTTGGTCCAGGGTGAATTGGAGAGTGGTTGAGGAGTTGAATGGATTTGGATAAACCGAGAGAGTGAATTTAGTGGGTTTCGGGGAATGCTCTTCGATAGAGACCAAGGAATTAAGATTATATATTCTGAGTGTATCCTCTTTAAAAGTGTAGAGAAGAGAATCATCGATCTCGAATATCTCACCCTTCAGAGTGTCTATCCAGGTCCATGTCGGGTGAGGGTACCAGGCTGTGATTTCTGCTATGGTCATCGGACGGTAAGGTGACCAGTCAGCACCGGCTTTGATTATATAATGCTCCCAGATTTCGAATGGGACACCCCAGTGTTCATGTACTCCAGCATCATACCATTCATAGGTAACAAGTGTATCCCCGTTAATGTATGCATTAGCCCTTCCCTCAGCGAATATAAATATGTTATGAATATCTAAATATTGAAAATGCCAATCACTTCCACAGTAAAAATAACCAATTAAATATAGAAAACTTCCACATTCCAACGAATAGACAACCGTGGTTATTCCACTACTAGCACATAATAAACCACCTTCTGTTTCAAAGGAATAGAGAACAAGACTATTAATTGATCCAAGTATATTTATGTGTCTAAGAACACTAATATTATATAATGTTAGTTCCATATTACCTCCTGGAAACATCACGTTAACAACCATAAGGGTATCGTTTAATTGTAAAAATTCAAAGAAACGATAAACTGAAGGGTCCGTAAATTGGTATAGAAAAGCGAGTGTATCTTCCAGATGTTTATAAAAATCTATAGTGTTAGTATCGTTTAAAACCACAAGCAACGAGTCATTTGTATCCAGTGGATGATATTCATAATAACTTCCCGAAATGGAAGATGGCAATTCAAATTCACCGACTCCTTCCGGGAAAAGAGGTTCCGTGCAGTTTACCATATAGACTGTCATCGTATCTCTTGAAGTATCCAGTTCGAAAAGCATGGCGGTGTTATGTTCAACGCGTATGAATTTAGCACCGAAACCTTCAATTGCTGTTTCCGAAATAAGCTCTATCGAAAAGCACAATCCAAAATGCATCAATAAAATACAAACCACTAAGACAGTGTTTATTTTTTTACATCCCATATAAGCCCCCTATTTAAGTAATGTAAACTTTTACTATCTTTAAATCCTGTGCCAATAATATAAATGAAGTGAAGCTGCCTGTCAAATCAAAATATCAATTGTACGTTAAATGTTAAAATTTAATTGACAAGATTAATATTTTAACTAAATTATTATTGATTTGTATAATTAATTAATCAAATTAATATAAATACAGTTAATAATACTAAAAAGAGCAAAGAATGTATATTCATCAGGCACAGATCAAAAATTTAAGAGAATTAGCTATCCCCGGGAAAGTAGTAATAATATATGGACCAAGAAGGGTTGGTAAAACAACCCTATTACATAAATTCCTGGAGGAGGTTAAAGAACCTCACATGTTTGTTAATGGGGATGATATTATTGCCGCTGAATATTTGGAAAGCCAGTCTATTGCGAAACTGAGGGATTTTATTGGTAATAACAAGTGGCTGATAATAGACGAAGCCCAGTATATTAATAAAATAGGCTTAAATCTTAAGTTAGTCGTTGACCATGTTCCGGATGTGAGAATAATTGCCACAGGTTCATCTTCGTTTGAGTTTGCGAAGGATGACGGAGCTCCTCTTACCGGAAGGAAATTTGTTCTCAAGCTTTTTCCCCTTGCTCAAATGGAGATCTCTCAAGTTGAAACATTGAATGAAACGAAAGCCAACCTTGAATCGCGCCTCATATTTGGGTCATATCCTGAGGTGGTCACTAACAACAACAATTCATACAGAGAAGAATATCTTCATGAAATTGTAAGTTCTTATCTTTTTAAGGATATCCTGGAACTAAATGGAGTTAGAAAATCAGATAAGCTTCCCTCATTATTGCAATTGCTTGCCTTTCAAATCGGGAAGGATGTCTCCTTCAATGAACTCGGAACTAAACTCGGTATGAACAAAAATACCGTGGAGCGATACCTCGATCTGTTGGAGCAAGTCTTCGTAATATTTAAAAGAAGTGGATTCAGCCGTAATCTGCGCAAGGAAATCACCAAAACTAAACGATACTATTTCATTGATAATGGTATTAGAAACGCTCTTATTAATAATTTCAATCCGCTTTCAATTAGAAATGATGTTGGTGAACTCTGGGAGAATTACATAGTCAATGAACGGATGAAGAAACAGGAATACCTTCGAAAAACTACTTACTCGTACTTCTGGCGAACTTATGATAAAAAGGAGGTCGATCTCGTAGAGGAAAGAGATGGCAAACTGTTTGGCTATGAGATAAAGTGGGGGAAAAAGACCAAAAGGATTCCCACGGATTGGAAAGGAACGTATCCAGAAGCGGAGTATATGATAATCAATAGAGAGAACTACCTTGATTTTATTAAATAGAAGGAATTCATTATAAATTAACCAAATTTAAATAAATATAGTTAATATATTATCTATATTTATGATAATATAGTTATTTCACAAAAGGGGAAACAGTTTTTTTTAAACTCCAAATTAAAAACTTGAGCTTATTCATTATATAAATGCTTATGTCGACTATTAGTAATCCTATGGAGTAGGATGGTTCATAATATTCAAATATACTCTCAAAACAAAATTCCATCTCTCAAATGATGTTAGTATTTTGGATAATCACTTATCATTCAACATGACAACTCTCTGTGTTGGATAATGAAAGGTATGGGAAATAGCATCCTAACCCACATTCCTGCAATGTAATTCTGAAATTAGTTGAAATTAATAATATAGTTGAATTTTCTCAGTCACTAATTTGTTTTTATCTGTGCTTATCAGTATCATCCGTGTTATCCGTGTGCTATTACTTCCCATTTTTAAATTTACCTTGCGAATTCCATTTTATTTCTTAATTTTAATACCATGACTAAAATCGACTTAAAAGGCTTACCGCATAATAAACTCGAAGACTTCTTTTTAACCCGCGGAGAGAAGAAGTTCCGCGCGAAACAGCTCTTGACATGGCTGTATCACAAGTTCGAAACCGACTTCGAGAACATGACCGACCTGCCAACTCCACTTCGCGCAAAACTTACCGAAGACTGTTACGTGTCCAGGTTGGAGATCGCTGATAAGCAAAAATCCCATGATGGGGCTGTCAAGTACCTCTTCAAGCTGGAAGATGGAGAGACGGTCGAATCGGTTCTTATACCTGATAAACCAAGGTTAACCGTGTGCCTTTCCACCCAGGTAGGATGCTCGCTTGGCTGCAAGTTCTGCGCCACCGGGCAGATGGGCTTCATACGCAACCTGAAAGCGTCAGAGATCGTGAACCAACTCGAGGGAATTAAACTCGACCAGGGCGAAACAAATAATGTTACCAACGTGGTGCTCATGGGAATGGGTGAACCGCTGCTAAATACCGAAAACGTCCTGGACGCGATAGATAATTTCAACTCAGAGCTGGGTTATGAGATAGGCGCGAGGAAAATCACCATTTCCACGGTAGGCATCCCGAAGGAGATCGAGAAGCTGGCAGCGCTGGGATTGAAGGAACGGCTCGCAATTTCACTAAATGCCCCCAGCCAAAAGCTGCGCGATGACATCATGCCGGGTGTTAAAAAATTCCCGATTAAATCGCTGATCAAACCCATAGAAAAGTACGCGGAATCGTCTGCGCGATGGGTCACACTCGAATATATCATGCTCAAAGGAGTGAACGATTCGCTTTCTCATGCATCGGAATTGATAGAATTTACCAAAGATTTGCCCGTAAAAGTCAATTTGATACAGTATAATCCAGTCGAAGGTATAAAATATGAATCATCAGAACTGCGTGATCTTTACCTTTTCCAGGCGTACCTGCTCGAGAACGGGATAACCACTACTATACGGAAATCGAAAGGGCAGGATATCGCGGCAGCATGTGGGCAGTTGAGAACGGAAAAGATAAAAGCCACCGGGACACAGAGTCACGGAGAAAAAAGTAAGCAGTAAGAAATAGGCAGCAGGCAGTAAAAAATTGAATGTCGAATAAAGAATAACGATCAATGATTTCAGAAGTGAATAAGAATAAAACTTCCAGTAGCCGCAGGTCTTTAGCCTGCGCTGGTAAATAATCAATAAATAAGGAAATCACGAAAATGAAAAGCGCTAAAAACCATCGTAGAAGGTTGATAATTGTAGTAAAAGAAATCAAAAAAATAGACATCCTTGTAGAGGATGGATTATTCAATAAAACATGTATAAAACAAGATACATAATTGTGCTGTTTGTAATATTGGTTGCCTTTTCGCTTCCCAACGCTCAATATTACTTCGGGAAGAACAAGATACAGTACACCGATTACCAGTGGGAAGTCCTGAAAACTGAACATTTCAACATATATTTTTATTCGGAGGAACACGAGCTGGCGAAGATCGCAGCCCAACTCGCTGAAGACTCTTATACCGATCTCTCCTACAAGTTCAATTTCGTGGTTGATGTAAAGGTCCCGCTTATAATTTACAGCGCGCCTAACCTCTTCCAGGAGACCAACACGGTGTCATACATTCTCCCTGAAGGGGTTGGCGGTTTTACAGAATTCTATAAAGGACGAGTGGTCGTTCCCTTCAATGGTTCACACTCCGATTTCCGCCACGTTATCCGGCACGAACTCGTACACATCTTTACGCTATACAAACTGGAGCATATCCTGGACACTCACGACATTTTCTTCTTCGAATTTCCGCCTCTATGGTTCATCGAAGGGATAGCTGAATACTGGTCGGTGGAGGATAAATCAGAAGGTATCAACATGATACGCTCCGCGGTGCTGGAAGAGGAGATAGTCCCAATCACCGAATACGAGAGAATCTATGGCTCCTTCCTGATGTACAAGGAAGGCGAATATTTTCTCCAATTCATAGAAGATTATTACGGTAAAGGGCGCTTACAATACCTGTTCGAGAACTGGTGGAAAAGCCGCGATTTTTACTACACCTTCAAGGAAGCGATAGGGGTCGATCTCGAGGAAGCCGATAATATGTGGCTTTATCACCTGAAGAAAAAATATTACCCCGATCTGAATAAGGGTACAATCGCGGACATTATGAAAGACCCTATAACTGAAACCGGTTATAACCTCTCGCCTGTAGTCTGGAGACAGGATTCAACCTACAAGATCATATTCAAGGGCGATAGAATGGGCTACACGGGCATATACTCCATCGAAAACAAGGGCAAAATCAAACTGCTGATGAAGGGGGATATGAGTGAACCGTTCGAATCGCTGCACCTGTTCAGAAACCGGATTTCGGTCAATAATGGTGGCTTGATGGCGTTTTCCGCTAAATCAGAAGGCGGCGATATCCTCTATGTCTACGATATAGAAAACGGAAGGACTATTATCAACAAGCGCTTTGAAAGGATTACTTCCATAATTTCACCGTCGATTTCCCCGGATGGCAGGAAGATTGCCTTTTCAGGATTCGACCTCTCCGGTTTCGTCGATATTTATGTCTATGATCGCAAAACCGACGAATTAATAAAATTGACAGATGATTATTTTGATGATAAAAATCCTGTTTGGAATCCCGCTAACGGAAATGTCCTCTTCACTTCCAACCGGATTCAAAACGGCGATGAGGGCAATTACGGACTCTGTGAAATTGATCCGGATACTCGCGATATTGCATATTTTATATTTCCGGATGGCGATATAATTTACCCGGTATTCTCAGATGACGGCGAGCGATTGCTATTTTCAGCGGATTTCGACTCTATATTCAATTTGTACATGGTAAAAGACAGTTTACTTTACAAAATTTCCAATGTACTCACGGGAGTATATGAAGCTGATTGGATAGATGAAGACACGGTTGTAGCATCGGTGTTCACGCACAATTCCTACCAGTTTTACAAGATAGCGGTGCCAGATACTAAGAAAGTGATTTGCGAGGTTTACACAGAGAAGTGGGAACCATCCTGGTCGCCCGAGGAGAAGATTGCGAGGCGGGACATCAGCACAGTAAAATATGACAGAGCTCTCAAGCTGGACATAGCCCAGGGAGCGGTCGCTACGCAGGCAGGCATGGAATCCGGCGGCGGTCTGGAAGGCGTATTCACAGACATGCTGGGCGACCACCAGCTATACTTCCTCGTCTATAACCAGGCTCAGGAGGTCGAAGATATACTTAGGAATTTCAATCTCATTGTAACTTACTACAATGTCAAAAACCGACCCAACTGGGGAGGGGGAGTTTACCATCTGTTCACGAAGGATTACAACCGCATCGAAGGTTCCTTCGAGGAGGAAAACGCTGGAGTAATGGGCATAGTGAGTTATCCTTTCTCCCGCTTCCACAGGGTCGATGCGAAATTGTTCCTGCAATACGCCCGAAAGGATTACTACTGGGAGGGTACCCAATACGAAGGGGGTATGGCGAATCTCCATCTCTCGTATATCAGAGATAACGCCATCTGGGAATCGGTGGGACCTATCGAGGGTATGCGTTTAAACCTTACCGGCGGTATCACTACCGATATAACCGAAGCGAGATTCCTGTCATGGCTGGCTTCGATAGACATGCGGAACTATCTGAGAATTTCCCGTAGAACGTGCTTTGCGACCAGGGTCGTTGCTAGATACAGCGGTGGAGAGCTACCGGAGCGGTTCTACATGGGAGGCACCTGGAGCTTCCGGGGATACCCCTGGTTCTCGTTCTACGGCAGGAAGATGCTGCTCATTAATAACGAGTACAGGTTTCCGCTCATCGACAGGCTTATACTTGGATTGCCGGTACTCAGGATCAATATCTCGGGAATAAAGGGCGCGCTGTTCTTCGACGCCGGGCAGACATGGGAGGACGATAACCTGGACCTCCTGGGATCATTTGGGGTTAGCTTGAGAGTCAATCTCGGGTACTACACGGTTCTGAGAACCGACTTCGCGAAGAGAACAGATTTCAATATCATAAGCGACGATATATACTTCGATGTTTTCTTCGGGTGGAACTATTAGGGGTGGATTGAATATCGAATAACGATCAACGATTGAAGATTTACGAAGTAAAAAACAGAAGAATTAAACTACAGGGATACAGAGAAACAGATTATTGGTAGCCGCAGCGCTTTAGCCTGCGCTTCTAAAAGTGAATTTTTAAATAATCTGCATACTATTTGAATAATTAATTAATTTGGCGAATTAATCCTCAAAATACTCGAAAGCGTCGATAATATCCAGGTAAACGCCATCAAAACCAATGTCGATAATGTGTTTTACATAAGAGCTGTCGTTCCCAGTGATGACGTTCTGCCATTCGGGATCCCAGTAACGGACTTTGTAATTTCCCTCCCAGTTGGGATTTTCTTCAGCCAGCCAAGCCGGCGCGCCTTCATCAGGGTGCCCGTTATGGTCAGAATCCCAATCCTCATTCCAGTAGTAGCGATAACTTTCAGCTTCCCCGATACTCATGTACGCGATCACCAGGCGGCTTCCACCATCATGCTTATTTTTCAGAGAGTTTATCTCGCTTGATTCATACCATTGGGGAATTCCGGAAGTATCCTCAAAAAACGCATCGATTATGAGTAGATCGTAATTAGTATTCTGCAAGTCACATATGAAGTCATATTTATTTTCATACGATTCAGGATTCAGAAGATACAGAAAATTCCTGGCATTCGTCAGGTTCAGAATGTTTTCAGCGTTTTTATTAAAAATGGGATCAGGATAATCCGGAATCACGTTTAAGTCCCTCTCGGGCGCTGCAAACGAAATATAACCTTTTACAGCGCATTCTTCATAAGAGTTGCCAATGTTATAGTGGTCCCAGCAGTAGTTTGTTGCAAGAACTTCTACGCCATTGATTTCAGCAATATCAAGAAAAGTTGCCAGGTAGTACCGAACTGACATTGGGGTTGCAACATTATCACTGTTATAGCCATAAAGAAGGTCTTCCTGACCGACACCATCGATTGCATCCAGGTATTCTATAGCAATTGGATCATCTTCGTTACCCGATTCGGTAATCAGCTCTATCCCATTTTGAGGGATGATAATAAAACCAGGATTTATCCCTTTAGCATATTCGCTGATGGCTTGAACGAATTCCCGCATATATTGCCTGTATTCTGTATCATTATCATTTTCAATTCCTTTACCGCATGCTATTATGATAAGGATACAGGCTGAAACGGAAAGCCTGGCGAATAATTTAATTATAACCTTGAATGGGGACAGGTACCAGGAAACATTTTGTGGTTTTTTTAATATCATCCTATTTTCAGCACCTTAGCGCCCCTGATCTTTCGGTCCTTCAGCTCCATAATCGCGGTATTTGCTTCCTTCAGCGGATATTCCTGCACATCAGGCTTGATGGGGATTTGAGCCGCAAGTTCCAGGAATTCGCTCACGTCCTTTCGCGCAACATTTGCAACGCTCTTAATTTCTTTTTCACACCATAAGTGTTTTGGATAATCCAGGTTTAAAAGGTATTCCTTGTCGGCATCCTCTTTTCTTATCGCGTTAATAACCAGTCTACCACCGGGTTTCAGGTTTTTAAGGGCTTCGACCACGGGTTTCCATACAGGTGTAGTGTCAATGATAGAGTGTAGCTTTTTGGGAGATTCTTCATCCGTATCACCGACCCAGACAGCGCCCAGCTCCTTTGCGAATTCCCTTTCAGACTCACTCCTTGCGAACACATATATTTTCGTATCGGGGAATTTTTCCTTTACCATTTTCAGAACGAGGTGCCCGGATGCTCCGAAGCCAGTAAGCCCGAGGGTTTGCCCGTTTTTAAGATTAGTTAACCTGAGTGACCTGTAACCTATCGCTCCTGCGCAGAGAAGCGGAGCAGCTTCAGAGTCAGAGAACGCTTCGGGGATACTGTAGCAGAAGTCTTCGTGTACTACCATAAATTCAGCATAACCTCCGTTAGCGTCCTGCCCGGTCGCTTTAAAATCAGCGCATAGATTTTCGTTGCCAGAAAGACAATATTCGCATTTGCCGCACGCTGAGAATATCCAAGCAACACCAACCCTGTCGCCCCGATTATATTTGAACGAGTGCGGACCGATTCGCTCCACCTTTCCTATTACCTGGTGACCGAGTATCATAGGGAATTTAGAGGGAGGAGTGCGACCTTCTATCTCGTCCAGCTCCGTGTGGCAAACGCCGCAAGTTAAAACCTTCAATAGCACTTCACCCTCACCTGGCATCGGGTAAGGGATCTGCTGCATCTCAAGAGGTTCCCTGTTTTCTGATAGATCACAAATCTCGTTTAAAACCATTGCTTTCATGTTTTCTTACTCCATAGCTTATGAGTATTTTACTTTCAAATATTTTTTGACATGTTGTATTTATAATTATATATTTACCTGGAAATGGCAAGTAAAAATAAAATTAAGTTCAAACCTTATCACATTAAATTTCACCTGCTCTTTTACGCCCTTGTCCTGATTAATCTAATACTTGTGTCATTGGCTATATTGTCATATAGGGAACATTTCCCCTTCTGGAAATATCCGTTCAGTACACTCGGGGAGACTGTAACAGTCAGTGGTTTCCCAAATGATAATTCCCTGTTTATGTTCAATATCAGTATGATGTTAAGTGGTATTATCATGGCGATTCTTGCCATTGCTTTTCTGGAGGAGAAAAGAGCCCGGAATCGTGTAAGCAAAGTTGTGTTATGTTTAATCTCCGCTATTGGTTTTTTTGTGGCATCATCTCCTCATGACATTCATCGAATGCAGCATATTTATGGTACCGCTATTATGTTCGGTTCTTTGTGGGGATTATCTGTTGTCTTCCTTACAGAATTAAAACCGATCGTATCTAAAAAGATGTTCACAATAGGGCAATTAATTCTCCAGGTGCCTATTCTTTCGTATGCAGTATTGTTCGTTCTCATTCACCGATAATTTTTATCATCACTCTTTTTCTTCTCTGACCATCGAACTCCCCGTAAAATATCCTTTCCCACGGACCAAAATCGAGGGCGCCGTTTGTAATCGCTATCACTACTTCCCGCCCCATTACTTGCCTTTTCAGGTGGGCATCGCCGTTGTCCTCGCCAACATTGTGCGCATACCCATCCCGGCTGTAGGGCGCTAATTTCTCCAACCATTCCATATAATCCCGGTGCAGCCCCGGCTCATTATCGTTAATAAATACACTCGCAGTAATATGCATAGCATTTACCAAACATAAACCTTCCTTGATGCCGCTTTCCCTCACAGCATCCTGCACATCTTTTGTTATATGAACAAATTGGTACCTTTTTTCCGTGTTGAACCATAATTCTTTTTTAAAACTCTTCACTTTTTTCCTCCTTCCCTGCTTATTTCCTGCATCTGTTTGGAAAGTACGTTAAGCCTGAATTCAATAGAATGCAGTATCCAGAATTGAAAATGTTCAACTTTTGCCTGCCTTGTTATCATGTAAATTATTTTGATAGAAACCAGCAAAACACCTATCTCAATTGAAAATAGTGGTGGTAAGGGAACTGCTATTTGGAGTATGTGGCGAAGTACATCCAGTGTAAATATTACACTTATCGCTACAATAAAAACTGTATTTATCGCTCTATCTTTTTTTAGAGAGGCTCTGCCGCCGATCTGCCCGATCACAGACCTTATCTTTTCCTTCTCCTCCTGGTAATGTTCTAATTCCTCCTGCAGGGACTCCATCTCTTCATCTGACAATTTTCCCTCCTTTGCTGTATCGTAATTTTACTAAATTTACGGATTTCATGATTAATTATTTACTTCAGTCTGTATAGATTATTTTTATAAAATATAATGATTAATTAGATTTAAAAGAAAAAAAATATTTCTATGTGTGTTCAAAAGCAACGAAAAATATTGTGTTGACTAAATTCAATTGTATATTATAATTGTATGAATTTTAATTTTGATGGCTAATGAGGACATTGGAAAAGGGGATAAATTGCCGAAGCAAATTAGAACGAACTTCCTTGTGATAGGAAGCGGTATTGCGGGTTTGAGTGTAGCGCTTAAACTGGCTTCACTCGGGAAAGTGATAGTCCTAACAAAATCAAAACTGGACGAGACCAACACTTCTCTTGCTCAAGGCGGGATCGCTGCAGCATGGGGTAAAGATGACTCTCCTGAACAACACATGAAGGATACGCTTAAAGTAGGTAACGGACTCTGTGAAAAAGATGTGGTGAGAAAGATCGTCGAGTATGCTCCCGAAGCTATAATTGACCTGGCAAATTTGGGTGTTGACTTTGATAGAAACAAGAAAACTGGAGAATATGACCTCGGCAAGGAAGGCGGTCACACAAGGAAAAGGGTGCTTCATGTAGGGGACTATACAGGCAAAGCAATTCAGGATGTCCTTATTGCCAACGCTATCAAGAACGAGAATATTGAGTTGCTAAAAGACCACATGGCGGTGGACCTATTGACGCAGCATCACGTAAAAAATTACGCTTCGAAGAAAGATGAGAAAATCCACTGTTGGGGTGTTTATGCTTATGACTCGCCTAAGAAAAGGGTACGCACTATTTTGTCTGATTTCACCATTCTTGCTACAGGAGGCGCGGGAAAACTGTATAAACACACAACGAATTCTTCTATTGCGACAGGTGATGGAATTGCTATGGCTTACAGAGCAGGTGCAACGGTTCGAGATATGGAATTCATTCAGTTTCATCCCACAATGCTCTTTTCGAAGAAAGTTGGGCAATCGTTCCTGATTTCAGAAACCCTTCGTGGCGAAGGGGGAATACTCCGCCTTTCGTCAGGCGAAAAGTTCATGAGTAAGTACCATGAATTAGCAGACCTTGCGCCCAGGGATATTGTTTCCAGAGCGATAGACAAGGAATTGAAAAAAAGCGGGGAAGAATACGTTTACCTCGATATAACTCATAAGGATAAGGATTTTATTATTAACCGCTTTCCGCATATATATAAAACCTGCAAGGAAGAAGGTTTGGATATAACCCAGGATTGGATACCGGTCGTGCCAAGCACACATTACACCTGCGGTGGAGTGGTTACGGACGAGTATGGCGCGACAGACGTAGAGAGACTTTATGCTTGCGGAGAGGTTGCTTCGGTTGGATTGCACGGAGCTAATCGAATGGCTTCAAACTCTCTCCTTGAAGGGATTTCTATCGCGCAGTTCATATTCGAAAAAATTAGAACCGATTATAAAAAACCACATTCCTTTCCCTCGTTGCCCAACTGGGACGATACAGGTGTTTTTCATACCCAGGAGTGGGTGGTTATCTCTCATGGCTGGAAAGAACTCCGTGACTTCATGTGGAATTATGTGGGAATAGTCCGATCGAACTCCAGGCTGGAAAGAGCCAACAGACGAATATTCCCGCTGATGGAAGAGATCGATGCGTTTTACCGAAAAAACCCGGTGAAACAGGATATGCTTGAACTCCGAAACCTGATCTCGGTTGGTGAACTCGTTATCCGTTCCGCGCTCTTTAGAAAGGAGAGCAGGGGTCTCCATTACAACGAGGATTTTCCCAATAAGGACGATAAAAAATTCAAGGTTCACACTGTTATCAAATCCAGGGGGGTCTCAAACGAAGAGCACCTTGAATAAAATTATAACTCAAAACTGATAAATGATGCAGATCAGTAAAGAAATTCCCCCTGAACCCCTAAGTGCTTTTTCCAGATTATAGAAGTATCTTCCAAAGAGATCCCCTTGTCAAAATAATTCTTGACAAATTGCCAAATCATGATTATATAGTAAATATAGTTTTATGAATATTAAGACGCCTTTGAAGAGAGAATAACCTTGAAAAGAATCTTTAATAATAGGTGGTGGGGAAAACATGGAGTATCATCAGGATTAACTCTAACAATACTCCTGTTATCAGCATTCCTTATACTTGTCGATTGCTCAACTAAGGTCCAGAAAGTTGAGTTGGATATTGAGAAAAACCAACATGATTTTATATTGACATCTTTTCTGTTTCCTGACACAATATTCTTGTATTTAAATTCATCTAAAGATATCTCAGCAGAACTGGCAAACGGACATTTAATCGAGGCTGTCGGAGAAGAAATTGATACTCTAGGCTTTAGTATCCAGAACCACTTAACAGGTTCCCCTTGCAGTTATTTGTTGATACATGATTGCAGCGGAAGCATGAGACCATATATAGATATGGTTTTGTGCGTGATGGAACACTTTATTATGAACAGCAACCCTCTGGATGAATTCAGGATAATTCAGTTGGGCGGTAAATTGAAAGCCATGAAAAACTTTACAAATGATAAAAATAATGTTATACAATGGCTCAGAACTTCTAACCCGCCTATCCCGAATGGTACTCCCCTATTCGATGCGCTGCAATTGGGAATTGATTACCTGGGTTCGAAACAAAGAGAAAAAATACTGATAGTCTTTACAGACGGTAACGTCGCATCCACAGAAAATTACGAATACCTGATAGAATGGGCTAAAGATGTCAATGTGCGAATATTCGTGGTTGGTATGGGAAGTATCAAACCTGGTCTGTTGAGTGAGTTAGCGAAGAACACAGATGGAATATTCCTTGCAGATGATGATCGAACCTGCAGCCAAACAGCATACAACCTCTCGTGCTGGATTTCAAATTTTTACAGGATAAGCTACTCTCCAGCGGGAAAAAAGCTGGATGGCCAGACACACATGGTTACTTTTTCAGTACCAAACAGTTCGATAAACTTCCATGGACAATATAGAGTGCCAAAGGACGAAACAATTTTTGCGAGAGCAAGAATAGTACATGAGATAGATACATTATCAACAGGTTACAATCTTCCCGAAGAATTAAGTGTACCGGTCTTGATACCATTTTACGACATGGGAAATTCAGCTCTCTATCCATCAGCTAAACAAAAACTTGACAATATGCTTCAAAACTTGCTAACGATACCTGAAAAGTATACAGTTACATTATACATTGATGGATATACCTGTGATGTCGGTTCGGAAATTACTAATCTTCTGCTCTCGGCTGAGAGAGCTGAAACGGTCAATGATTATGTTGGTTCGAAACTGACGCCAAACATTACTACAGAATTGAATTTTTATGGTGAGTCCAATCCGCTGAATGAGAATAAAACCGCTTCAGAAAAAGCATTGAACCGAAGGGTCACAATAAGGGTTTTCCTTCATCAGGGGCAGAATGCCTCACTAAATGATTCTAGCGTGAGATAAGCGTATTTGCCCTATATTACTAAGCTGATATTATTTACATGATCGCTTCAGTTACAATTGCCTTACAACGGGCGTTTTATTACTACAGTCTTCTAATATTCACAAGTTGTCATTGGTTCAGGAGTCCAGGTTCACCGGATTTCCAGTCGCCCTTATATTAAATCATACCGTCGCCGGTTGTTTTCTACAGTCCGTACATCTCGA
This sequence comes from bacterium, assembly GCA_016935765.1. Classification (GTDB taxonomy): domain Bacteria; phylum UBP14; class UBA6098; order JAFGQG01; family JAFGQG01; genus JAFGQG01. The sequence goes on along the minus strand of JAFGQG010000044.1, from coordinate 9,958 downwards.
TAATCTCGTTTTTGCCCTTCCCGAGAATGTCGTACTTCCTGCCTACTTTTGTGAAAGCTGCAAGGGCTTTTTCGAGGTGCTCAATATCATGAGCGGCTGAGATCTGAGTTCGGATCCTGGCTTGACCCTTAGCTACAACCGGGAAGAAGAATCCTATCGCGTAGATACCCTCGTCATACAGGTCTCTGGACATATCCTGCGAGAGTTTCGCGTTGTAGAGCATGATCGGAACTATCGGAGTATCGCCTTCTCTCAGATCGAACCCGGCTTCAGTCAAACCTTTTCTCCAGAATTTCGTGTTGTTTTCCAGCTTGTCCCGCCGTTCGGTAGTGGACATAATGATATCCATTACTTTGTTCGAGGCAGCAACAACCACTGGAGGCATAGCGTTACTGAAGAGATAAGGGCGAGCGCGTTGCCGGCACATTTCTACCAGTTCCTTTCGCCCACTCACGCAACCGCCGGAAGCACCACCCAGCGCTTTACCCAGCGTGGTAGTGATTATATCGATCTTTCCAAGAACACCCTTAAGCTCGTGAGTTCCCTTTCCGTGTTTTCCCAGAAAGCCGGTAGAATGAGAATCATCAACGAACACCATGGCATCATACTTTTCTGCGAGTGCGACCATTTCATCCAGCTTGGCAGTGTCACCATCCATGGAGAAGACGCCATCGGTAACGATGCACCTGAACCGGGCATCCTGATACGTCTGGAGCTTTTTCTCAAGATGGTCCATGTTCAAATGCTTGAAGCTCTCATTCAATGCCTTACATAAGCGCATACCATCAACTATCGATGCGTGCACAAGCCGGTCCGCAATGAGTACGTCCCGGTCATCGAAAATAGCCTCGAAAACACCCGCGTTCGCGTCCATGCAGCTCGCGAAGAGAATGGTGTCCTCAGTTTCCAGGAATTTAGTAAGCTTCTCCTCCAGGCTTCTGTGAATGTCCTGGGTTCCGCAGATGAAACGCACAGAGCTCATACCGAAGCCTCTCGAATCTAAACCCTCGTGAGAAGCCTTGATAACTTCAGGATGACTGGAAAGCCCAAGATAGTTATTGGAACACATGTTAATAACTTCCTTGGTGGGAGCGCCTTCAGGATACTCAACGCTAATGTCGGCAGCCTGTGGACTTTGAATATAACGCTCCTCCTTGAAAACACCAGCCTCTTTTATACCGTTCAGTTCATCTTGATAGAACTTCCGAGCATCATTGCTGTATGCCATAAAAAACCTCCTTATTTATAAATGGATGTTGGGACGGTTGGACCCATTCAATCATTTACTCTTGTGTCTAAGCCACAATAAAGTGATCAGGTGAATCTTCCAACCTTCTCTACCCGTTCAATTTGGTTTAGCCAGTAAATTCCCGAACGACCTTCGCAATATTCCTTACAGTATCGAAAGCCTCTGGGGTAGCCTTATCATCTGGAATACTTATGTTGTATTTCCGCTCAAGGAAGGTCTTCAAGCTTACCATTGAGAAGCTATCTACAATCCCGGAGGAGATCAAGGGGCTGTCAAAACCTATTTCCTCCTCATCCTCTTCCTCGAGGTATTCATCAATAACGTAATCGAGTATTACTTGTTCCATTTCGTCCATTTTAACTCCTCACTTTTTTTAAAGTTAGATTTTTATTATTTCGGTTACTAATCTTCCAGTGTAGATGTATCGCCGATCTCTTCTCCCCATTCCTGGGCTCTTAGAAGACGTCTCATTATTTTCCCGCTTCTGGTCTTGGGAAGTTTCTCCATGAATTCGATCTCCTGCGGCATTGCAAGCGGGGAGAGTCTCTTCCTGATGAAATTCATGATAGAAAGTTCGAGATCGTCACTAACCTCATACCCAGGTTTGAGAGCTACGAAGGCTTTAACGACCTCCATGTTGACCGGGTCCGGTTTCCCGATTGCTGCGGCTTCCGCGACCGCTTCATGCTCTATCAAGGCGGACTCGATCTCAAAAGGCCCCACAAGGTGTCCGCCAGTGTTTATTACATCATCATCCCTTCCCACGAACCAGAAGTATCCTTCAGGGTCGATGGATGAGCGGTCACCAGTGATGTACCAGCCGTTTATAAACTTTGATTTATAAACCTCTTCATTGTTCCAGTATTCCCTCATCATGGATGGCCAACCGGGTTTGAGGGCTATTAAGCCAACCTTGTTCGGTTCATTGATGACCTCGTGGGAGTTTAGGTCCAGGACAACCGCTTCGATACCCGGGAAGGCTCTGCCCATAGACCCAGCCTTTACCTCCATACCAGGGAAATTGGAGATGACGATCGCCCCGGTTTCAGTCTGCCAGTAAGTGTCGTAGAACGGCATCCCAAATGCTTCCCTGCCCCAGTGTACTGCTTCAGGGTTCAGGGGTTCGCCAACACTGCACATGTATCTGAGTTTAGAGAGATCGTGCTGTTTTACTAACCCAGTACCATCCTTCATTAATAGGCGAATGGCAGTAGGTGCTGTGTACCAGACGGTCACACCGTATTTCTCAAGTATCTTGTACCATTTCTCGCTTCCAAAACCACCGTTGTAGATCACCTGTGTTACTCCAAGCGACCAGGGACCTATGATTCCGTATGAAGTGCCCGTAACCCAGCCGGGGTCAGCAGTACACCAGTATATATCATCTTCCCTGAGATCAAGCGCCCACCTTGCTGAAACACTCTGCGCAAAGATGCTGCCGTGTACATGCAAGGCTCCTTTGGGTTTACCCGTCGTTCCCGAAGTGTAGTGCAGGACTGAAGGGGATTCCGAATGGGTCGGGAATACATCGAATTCATCTACTTTTTCAGCGTTTTTAAGTATGAAAGTCTTCTCACGCTCTTCGAGTTTTACGTTCTCGTCATCAACAACAATGATATGCTTTAAAGCCGGTAATTGATCCTTTATGCGCCGGACTTTCCTGTAATACTTCTTCGTGGTTAATATTGCTATTGATTCCGCGTCTTCCATTCTCGTGAATAGCGCTTCCTCTCCGAAAGCTGAGAATAGCGGTTGCGCGATTGCGCCTATCTTTAAAATTCCAAGAAATGAAAAATAAAGGTCAGGTAACTTGTCCATGAAGATACAGACCCTGTCGCGTTCCTTGATACCCAGGCTCTTTAGATATGCAGCATAGGTATTCGAATTTATTCGGAGGTCGTTAAAGGTGTATTTTTCCGTTTCACCTGAAAAACCTTCCCAGATCATCGCTGTCTTTTCACCCAGTCCCATTTCGCAGATACGGTCTGTGCAATACCACCCAATGTTCAGTACTTCTCCCTCCCTGTAGCCGACCATTTCCCTGGCTTTTTGCCAGTCAAAGTCCCTGTATGTCTCCTCGTATGAACCGAAGCCTTGCATTTATAACCTCCTTTTATATTCGCTATATAACAATTATTTCCTTATAGCCTATCCTTCAAGGATTACAACAGCGCCAGCCGAATACCTTGAATGGGTTATTGAGATATGTGCTTTTCTCACTCCTTTTTTATCCGCATTTTCTCTGGCAACTCCAGTAAAATTGATCTCGGGTTTGCCGTATCCATTATTAATGATACTTATATCTTTCCATTTTATGCCATCTGAAAGCCCTATCCCAAGAGCTTTCACGAATGCCTCCTTGGCAGCAAAACGCGCAGCAAAATGTTCGTAACTGCGTTTCCTGTTTTTACAATAATTGATTTCATCGTCAGTATATACGCGTGTTAGAAAATGCGAACCATATCGATCTATCACTTTCTGTACTCGAGCCGTTTCAATAATGTCGATTCCCACGCCTAAAATTGCCATGTTTATGCTTTTATTCCTAGGTGTAAAAACCTATCCTTTCAGTAATTGAATTTATACCTATTTTATCCTTTCCTCGAGCCGTTTGACTGCTTTTTGAAACTCTTCTGTATCCGGGAAGAGCACTATCTTTGAGCATAACCTCGGTTCTGCAAGAAGAAGATCGAATCCCTTTTTAAAATCCTTCAATTCGAACAGGTGAGTAATCACGGGAGCAACGTCCACGCGCTTCATAGTTAAAAGGTTGCGAACCCTGTACCAGGTATCGAAGATCTTCCTTCCGTTTATACCGTGGATCTGAGCTCCTTTGAAAACGATGCTGTTGTTGTAGTCTATAGGAACCTCGTCCTTTGGTGCTATCCCAAAAGCGGTGAATCTTCCGCCCTTCCTAAGATATTTGAATCCCTCTTGAATAGCAGGGAGAGCCCCGACCATATCCAGCACGATGTCTGCTCCCGCCCCGTATGTGTTATCCTTGATATATTCAACTCTCTTCTGCAAGTCTTTGCCATCCCTTCCGTCAGCGTACAGGATGTGGTCTGCGCCCATTTTTTTGGCAATCTGTAAGCCGTACTCGCTTAAGCCTACCACGAAGATATTTGCGGCTCCGCAAGCCCTGGCTACCCCGATGCCAAATAGCGCGATCGGTCCATCGCCGATGAATACCATACTCTTCCCAGCGATATCGTTGTCCTCGCCAAGAACAGCGTATGTTGCGTTGCCCATGGGCTCCTGGATAGTCGCAAATTCAGGGGGAATCGAGGTATCGTTTACCCAGCAGACCGACTGGTGCACCGCGAAATATTCCGCGAATGAGCCATCGCAATCAACGCCAAGTATCTTCATGTTCTCCCCGATATGGAACTGACCAACCAGCGCGGTGATGTCGGAAGGATCGTAGATGTGGGTTTCAGCGGAGATGTAATCGCCGACCTTGATCCTAGATACGTGTGAACCTACCTCCACCACTTCTCCGGCAACCTCGTGTCCCAGAGTCTGTGGAAGGTTCTTTGCCCCGATGCGGTTATCACTCCAGGGATCCCACTTGTAAATATGGACATCGGTCCCGCAAATCGAACATGCTTTAACCTTGACCATAACCCACTCGGGCTTGAGTTCGGGCAACTTCACCTGCCTGAACTCTGCTCCTAATTCCGGTTTTTCCTTTACTACTGCATTCATTATTTCAGCCATTTTTTTCCTCTTTTTTTTCCTTGTTTTATTATTATTTAAATATTTATACAGCTTCCCGCAATAAAAAAATTATCTCCAATCCATGCTTGAAACAGCGTTCAGCCATTCGCACGCTCTATAGCACTCTTCGGGTGGACCCTCTTCGTGTTCTCCGGGGGTTATCTCAAGGCGAAATCTGATGTCGAGTGAGTCGAACAGCCGTGACATGGTTTCATTTTGTTGCCTGTTCCAATCCTTCTGCCTTGTGATAAGGTACACACATACGTTCTTTGCTTTATCCCACTGAATATTTGTTAATCCTCCGCTATGTCCACATGTAGATACGGCTCCCGCAAAAAGGTGAGGATAATCAAACACTGTGTATAACGCCTGAGCGCCCATACCAGAGAAGCCGAAGATGAAAATCTTGTCAGGGTCAACGGGATATGCTTCCTTAAGATAATCCGCAAGGTTTAAGATGTCGTTAGTGTTCAGGAGAGTGGAGCGGTGGTTCCGGGGTCCCTTTGCAACAGCAAGCATCCATCCCAGCGATTCAGCAACTGCAATATTATCATAGATATCCTGGGCTGTACCGCCCTCGCAGTGTAACACGATCAGCAATGGTCTTTGCAGGGAATAATCCAACTCGTTCTCAACAAGCACCAGGTTCGAATCAGGGAGTGTCTCGATATGGTAGCCTTTAGGTAATTCTTGTGAAAACGCAGGTACACTTAAGGCTGTGCTGATAATGAGAACAACGATCGCAACCGATATTTTGGAAAATGGATTATCGCACCCATAATGATGTGATTTAATAAAACTAGCTTTACACATTAACAAGGAATAAATCCTTGCAAAATAGGATTCAAGGTTCATAATGTTTTCCCACACTGGTTAATTTTAATGCCAGGGAATTGGTGTTATAATCAATCCATATTTTTCACGTGTTCGATACCGGCTTCGATGGCTTGTCTATTCATCGGGATGAACTGCTTGTGTTTAATAGCGATGTCAAGGGCTGCGAAAATGGAATCCTTTGTTAATATCCCGGTTTTTTGAAGGTATGCGCCTATCATAATCATGTTCGCCACGCGCAGACTGCCTATTTCGTCAGCCATCTCTGTAGCTGGTACTGGTATAGCTTCAACGTCTGTTCTTTCAGGTTTCCTGTCGATCATGGACGTATTATACAGTATCAATCCTCCTGGTACAACGTCCGGTTCGAACTTATCGAGCGACGGCTTGTTCATTGCTACAAGAACGGTGGAATCGGTTACCACGGGGGAGCCGATCTGTCCTTCGTCGATGTGTACCTGGCAGTTTGCGGTTCCGCCTCTCATTTCCGGTCCGTAAGACGGTAGCCAGCTTACGTTGTAATCATGAAGCATTCCGGTTTCTGCAAGAAGGTTTCCAAGCATCAACACGCCCTGTCCTCCAAAGCCTGCCACTTTTATTCTGGGGTTTCTGTATTGTTCTTTGATATCTGACATTGTACTTGGAAAAGTGGGGGGTTTCTCTTTCAAACCCAGTTTTTCTTCGACCTCGTCAAGGTTCAGGTTCATTTTGGGTGGAGAATATGGTTTCCTTTCCTTCGTCAAGTCCTTGAACACGCCGAGTTTAAAGTAATCCATCATCTTCTCGGTTATCCATTTCTTCGCATCGACGGGAGTCATTCTCCAGCCCGTTGGGCATGGTGAAAGTATCTCCACAAGAGAGAAGCCTTTGTTATCTATCTGGGTTTTAATAGCTTTCCTTATCGCCAGCCTGGCTTTCATGATGTGCTTCGTGTCGGTTATAGCAACTCTCTCCAGGTAGGTTGGAGATTCCAGGGAAGCGAGTAATTCGCATATTTTTATGGGATAACCTTCATTCTGAATGGAGCGTCCATAAGGAGTAGTCATTGTCTTTTGCCCTAGGAGGGTTGTGGGAGCCATCTGTCCGCCGGTCATACCATAGATAGCATTATTGATGAAGAATACAGTGATATTCTCTCCGCGGTTCGCAGCTTGAAGTATGTTGTTCCCACCGATAGCGCCAAGGTCTCCATCTCCCTGGTAGCTTATCACAATGCTGTCAGGATTAGCTCTCTTCAAACCCGTGCCTACCGCCGGGGCCCTCCCATGCGCAGCCTGGATATTTCCAGTAGCGAAGTAGTAATACACGAAAACGCTGCAGCCGACAGGGCTGATCATGATAGTTCGATCGGCAACTCCGAAATCCTCAAGAGCTTCAGCGATTAGTTTATGTGCAGTACCGTGACCGCAACCAGGGCAATAATGAGTATTTTCCTTATCATCCCCCGGTTTGTAAAAGTAAACGTCATGGAAACCCTTAGGTTTTTCCAGTATATCTTTAGCCATTCTATTCTCCTTATTAATAAATTTCTTCAAGTTTATCTAAGAGTTCGTTTACAGACGGAACTACACCGCCCATTCTGCCATAAAAATGAACGGGTTTACTATAAAAAATTGACGCTTTGACGTCTTCCACCATTTGTCCGTTATTTAACTCGACAACCAGGAAAGATTTTGCTTTTTCCGCTACATCCTTGATCTGTTTCTTTGGAAACGGGAATAGGGTGATAGGTCTGAGTAAACCGACCTTCATTCCTTTTTTTCTCGCTTTGTCCACAGTAGTTTTAAGTATTCGCGAGACTATGCCGAAACCCATTGTAACGAGTTCGGCGTCATCCAGTTTGTACTCTTCGAACATGACTTCGTTCTCTTCCATTTCCCTGTATTTTTCCTGCAGGTGTATTTCGTGGTCTTCAAGTTCGTGAGGGTCAAGGTAGATGGAATTAACAAGGTTATCCCGGGTTTCCCGGTTACCGAGAAGCGCCCAGTCTTTTTTGATATTTAATTCCCGGGCTTTGGGGAATTCCACCGGTTCCATCATCTGCCCGATAAAGCCGTCAGTGAAAACATAGACCGGGTTTCGATATTTATCAGCAACGTCGAACGCGTGGATAGTCAGGTCGCACATCTCCTGCGCGCAATTTGGAGCGAGAACCATGGTCTTATAGTTGCCGTGTCCTCCGCCTTTGACCACCTGGTTATAATCGCCCTGTTCCGGAGCGATATTGCCCAGTCCCGGTCCGCCCCTCATGATGTAGATTATTACTATGGGTAGTTCCGAGCCTGCGGCGTATGATATACCTTCCTGCTTCAGGCTGATGCCCGGTCCGGACGAAGCTGTCATAGCCCTTACACCGGTTGATGCGGCGCCGTAACACATGTTTATGGAAGCTACTTCACTTTCACCTTGAAGGAAAGTTCTTCCTAATATCGGGAAAAATTTCGCGGCAGCATGGGCGATCTCCGAAGCCGGAGTGATAGGGTAACCAAAGAAGGTTTTGCAACCTGCGAGAAGAGCGCCTTTCACTACTGCCTCGTTTCCCTTTATCAATTCTTTAGTCATTTAAACCTCCAAAAAGTTTAATCCTCTTTTTTATAAACAGTAATAGCGTCGGGTTCCGGGCAGGCGTAGAAACAAAACCCGCAGCCGGTGCAACCCTCTCCTTTGTATTTCGCAGGATGATAACCGAGCTTGTTGATCTCTTCAACCATCTCGATCACTCCTGCAGGGCATACGTCCACACATAACTCACAACCCTTGCAATGGTCAATAAAGACTTCCATTCTGGGCATTTATTTATCCTCCTTTTTATATTTATAACTGTAAAAATCGCATAGCATGTTAATATATTTTTTAGTTAAAAAGTGGCAAGAAGATTTTAAAAATATGTATTGACAATTTCCCTTTAAATTGATAAAGGTGAACTGGGGGGGAAAGAAGAGTATGAATTTACTGATTCTAAAGCAACCTAATTATTTATTTTCTTCAGGAACGAGATGCCCTGAAACTGAAAATAGATCGTACTCATCGCCGAACTGCCTCAAGTATTCCAGGTTAAAAGCCCGGAAAGTATAGGAGATCGGAAGTGTTATTACTGATCCTATATATGGAATGATCAGGAACAGTAAACCTATGCAGCACGTGAATAATCCTGCAATTACTACTGCCGTAACTGCCAGTATTCCAAGAACCAATCTGAACATTCCGTAAAAGATAAAGTGTAGAAAATGTTGTTTGAGAAGTTTGAAAAAATGTCCCCACCCTTTTAATGCTTTTATTTCCTTTTTGTACATGATGGGTACGACAAAATCGTTCATGAACAGGTCTATGAAGCCTGTAACTCCGATGAGTGAGAGAAAAAATAGAGCAATCGGAAAAATTAAAATTATCAAGACCTCGTTAGGAACAGATGCATAATGCAGGCTTTTATACAGGAGGAAACACCCTATGATGAAAGCAATGATTACCAGTAAAGTGATTAGTCCATAGCATAACCGGAAGCGGAATAATGAGTTAGCGTATTCTTTGAACTGCTGCCAGGGTTTTTTTATGAGGTAGCGGTCGTGGACGACGTTATCGAGGAACATGAATCTCCCGCGTGAACTCAGCCATGTGAATAGGATTATAATTGCTATCAGGAAGAACAGCCCAAATACAATGAGGGTGAACCATAATGGGTGCGACGTAAGCCAGTGGGTAACGATATGGGGAATATCGAAGAATTTGTCAAGATTGAAGTCGCCTCCACGCCCAGTGTGCGAAGAGCTGCTTCTGGGGTGCAATTCGGTTAGTTCAGCCAGGAATACTGTAAATCCCAGCGCAAACCACTTGTTTATGTTGAATGGTTTGAAGAGGGCTTTTACCATTCGGTCCCAGCCTTTAGTCAACGGCTCGATATATGCTATTTTCATAAATGCTCCTGTGATAATTGTGATAGTACTTAAATAAATTTAGTCACTTTGTTCGCAGGTGCAACCTTAAAATTTGGTTTTTGAAGGGATCCTTCTTTTTTGGCTGTTATGAGTTCATATAATTGGCAAACTGAATAATGAAATAAGGGAGTTGGTGATGGCGAAGGGAATGATAAAAATAATCAGGAATCAACATTAGCAATCAATACAAAACACCAAAACCTGTCATGCTGAACTTGAAAAT
>JAFGQG010000043.1 GCA_016935765.1 bacterium | reverse complement strand
ATGTAAATCCCTGTTTTGTTTTTACGGTGCTACAAAAATAATTGAATTTCCAGTGCTTAAACACCAATAGCCCTTTGTCGGGATTATTTCAGATACCGGAATATATCCAACCGGTGAATAAGTATATTGCGGTGAAATGAAAGACTCAAGGGGGTCAAACATGATTTCGCTAAAGGATATCTCTCCCATGATCGAACCAACCATATTCCATCCTGCAAAAACATTTAATCTATACTCGTTTATAGGGAAACCCGCGATTCTTACAGTATCCTCATATCGAGAAAACACCCAGTACCCTTTTCCTCTCTCTGGCATTGAAGTTTCAATGTAGGTTCTGGATTCGGGATCGTACCAATATGCGTTTACAAATGTACTTGGAAAAACCGCCCTGATATCATCGAATACTGGCAATACAGGAAATGAAACCATGTTCCAGCCTTCGTAGAGATGAAAGGTAAAATCCACAGGCCGAGGTCTTGTATAACAGATCTCGATTATCTCCAGATTACTATACCTATAATGATCATTTGTACGCATATCTAACAAACTATTTAACATAAAATTTCCCGGTGGAAGTGATTCGGGATCCCAGTACATATCGCCGGGACCCTTGGAAGTGTTTATCAGCCAGCAGACCGGTATGTCCCACACCCCTCTTATATCCCTGAGCAGCTCGCTGATATGGGGCGCAGATGGATCGTTGAGTACGAACCAGACAACGGTTTGGTTGGGAACAGGAAGGAAAATGATATCCAGTCCGGCATCATACATTTCAGAACCATGAAAACTCAAGCCCATGGTGATAGTTGTGTTTATACCGTAATCGTCACCATCAAATGTTAAATCAAATTGCCATTCCGCCGGGGATAATAACACTATCAGAAATCCGTCTTCGGTGTAAACTGGTATGGAATCTTCATGCAGGTCAACAGAGTCTATTAAAAGTTCTGTAAAGCCGCCTTCTGGCGCGGAAACCGGCACTACCGCTTCGATATAACACAAGACTGTATCGAGCAGCGATAACGTCCCGCTGCCTGAGATCGTAATTTGCCCAATGACTGCTGTGTCAAGAGCCACATGAGTCCACGAATCCATAACTGCCCCTTCGCTAATTAGGCTCAAAGGTTTTACAATAACCGGGTTGTAACTTATAATAGACTCGAAGTCGGAAACGTATCTTTCCTGAGTGCTTTTATACCATACCGGGAGTATAAGTGTATCACCCGGGTAAGCCGCTGTATCAGGCAGTGATAAATACAGAGTACCTCCCAACGCGATGTAAAAATCGCAGAAGTTCTCTCCCCAGTTACAAAAGGAATCGCGGAGAGTCACATTGAAATACACTTCATCACAACTAACATCCGGGATTTCCCAACTGATCAAAGTATCTGTAGTAAGGTAAGTTTCCTCAATTCCGCAGTAATTAAAGAAGACTGAACATGGATGGTTAATCCAGAACATATCATCGACATGCCATGAAAATTCGATTGTGTCACCCGGATAAACAGTATCGTCGGGGCATTCGATAGTCACTGATGGATGTCGTGAGTCGAGGCATTCGATTGTAGAATAAACCGAAGTATCCATGAGAAAAGTGAATGAAATCCAGTGCAGTATCGGGCTTTCACCAGTTGGAGAAAGCTCCATGAGTACCCGGTATTTGAGTCCGTAGATTCCCCCAAAAGGTAAGGCTGCAGTATCTGAAATGTCGCACCATTCCGTCCAGGTACTTGTTGCGCTTATAGTTGTATCAAGCGCAATTTCTATGGTTATAGATGAACTTTCGGGCAAGGTTATTGAATAGTCAAATGAAAGAAGCGAACAAACCTCCGTGGAGAAGTAGGGTTCACTTGTATATATCCCTGTTTCTGTTCCGCCATGGGTAGAGAAATAGATAGAATTTATCATGGCTTTAGATTCCCATTCTTCAGGCACATCCTCAGTATTGCCGTAGCTGAAGAAATTAGAATAGCAATCATATTCGGGATTATGATACGAGTGCCAGTAAAGCTTATACCAGTCACCAGAGGATGCACCGCTGTACAGGAAATCTCCCGCAACCAATGTCTGACCATACCAGTGGCATTGAAGGGTAGTAAAGCTATTTGGAATTTCGAAGGGCACGTTTAGGATTGGTAAATCGGGATCGACCCCTGGAACACGATATGCGGTGGTATAATTGGGCCAAGCTGTTGCGTATTCACAAGATAGTCCTGTAATGTCACTCAATGAGCAGAAGTAAGGGTGATTGACATAACTTCCATGTCCCATTGTATCGTGAGTGTTGAGTAGTCCTTTACCAAGGCGGCAAAACGCGCGCAGGGCATCCGCTGAATTCGCTGTAAGGTCATTATCCCTTGCTCCGAATCGGTTGGCTGCTCCCATAATCGCTATATTGAAGAACGCAAAGGATTTCTCTTCAACCGAATGGATAACTCCCCCGGGATCGATATACCGGACTTGTAAAATACTCGTCGCTGTAAAGGCTTGCGCGTTGAAAGTTGTTCTGGGAATAAGGTATATTTTTATGTTCATCGGAGGAGAACCTTCACTAATATAAGAATAAATTCCTGATGACATGCAGTAAGTACAATGCCCGTCCGGATAAACCTGTACTGCTTTTATTGTATCACCGCCCGGAGGCAGCCATAATGCGCCATCATCTTCTCCATCCGGATCAGGAGAGAGTATTTTTACCTGTGCGGTATCCCCTGCCATGAAATCAGAATAAGTTGAATAGCGCAAAGTTGTGATTTCTGAATGACATAAACTTACTTGAAATGAACAATCTTCTCTATCGGGTAAATCTTCGCTCATGATCCACTCATAGCAATGTTCTCCAGGCAATACGCCCTCACCTATATCCCCCTCCTCATTTCTGAGTGTGAAAAGTGGTACACTCCAGGATACTCCGCCATCCGAGCTCATTTGAATATTAGCATTAGCGGTATCCCCTGCCAAATTGTAGCAAATATGAACGATGTTGCTGTCGTTGCAGTCCGTTTCCTCCCAGAACCAGATAGAATCACCTGTTGCTGCAGGCAGGATTTGAAAAATGCATGTGTCATACCCCCAGTTGCAGAAACTATCCCTCGCCGCGACTATTAGAGTGCAGGAAGGACACTCGACTGCCGGGACTACCCAATCATACTCAGTGCCATATACTTCGTGTTCTTCATGCATGCCACAGTAGGAGAAAAACAATCTAGATGGTTGACCTACCCAGAACAGATCGTCGATTTCCCAAACTATGGTAGTATTATGTCCTGAATATAGTATATCGTAAGGGCATTCGATATTCAATGATGGATGGCGTGAATCAAGTGGAACGAGGTTACTATATGACAATGATAATGTATCTAAAATCATTATCATATATATATAATTAGTCCTATAGTTATGATAACAAAGATATTCACCATCCCAGCATAAACCTTCTGCGCCTGTACCATCATTTGGCACTGGATAACAGCCAACGATTTCATAATCTTCAATGTCTATCTGTATGATGTTACCAAAATTATTACATCCCCACAAGTAACCGAACGCGAATGCTCCCCCCTCTATTGCAGTGCAAGCTCGCCAAGGATTTGAAATAATTGTATCTACTCTAGTTGAAGGAAGTGAGGACATATCTACCTTAAATACCATTTGGGTAACTTCAGCAGGTATATCAGCACTTACAAAAACATCTGAACCTGAGCAATGTATGCCCTGTAAATTCCATGAAGCATCCGGAGCATAAAAAACCAATTCGGGACTGTCACTTCTTAAGTTGTAACGATATATTGAGTCACATTCCCTGCCACTTCTTCCATAATAAATAAAGCTATCACAATAAGATATATCGCAGTTATGTCGTGCTCCAATATAATAGGAGGATATTATTGAATCACGTGACAGGTGATTTAAGATCGGGGTTTGATGAACATATCCTGTTTCATAGTCGTAAACCCAATAGAAACCGTCTCCAAATCCAAGACCAAAACCATAGAAAATATACGATGAAATGTCCGTTGAATCCACAAAAATGAATGTGTCTAGTAATACAAATGTATTTAATTTCACCATCCAATTATACCCTTCAGTATCTGGAAGATCTTCACTCATCAACCAGTCGAAGCAATGTATACCGGGTTCTACACCCTCACCCATATCGCCTTCTTCATTTCTGAGTGTTAACATGGGAACTGTCCACGATTCTCCTCCATCTGCGCTCATTTGAATACTAACATTAGCAGTTACACCGGATAAATTATAACAAATATGGACTATATTGCTATCGTTACATTCAGTTTCCTCCCAGAACCATAAAGAATCAGTAAGAAATAGATTTGGGAAATTTGCTTTCCCTTCATAAGCATTACGATTAGGAGTTGAATAGAGTGGGTTAAGAGAAATAATCACCATGCATGATATGAAAGAAATGAAGAATATCCCTAATACATAAGCAGAAAATTCCTTTTTTTTATTATCATTCATTTTTAAAACGTTATAATAACTATATTATTATGATATTAAAGGAACTTATAAAACGGGGAAAATACACCCTTTTCCCTTTATAAAACTACAAAAAGTATTAATCCACTATAATTAAAGATATACTAAATTTAAGAAATTGTCAAGAAAAAAAAGTATTAACAGGTATTTTGTTAGTTATTTTCAGTTTTCTGAAATACTACTATGAAGTAACCGCCAAAAAGACCCAATAGAGTATCAGCTAATTTACATTCAATAAATTTAAATATCGAACTTACAACTGGTATTCTATATACTAAATTGATTGGTGTAATAATTCTTATACCTCTGAATGATACAATTTCCGTATTGAGAGGGGTCATTTTTTTGATATCTTTGAAACTATCGTTTCTTTGAAAATAGCGCCTACCAGGGGCTATTTTGTTTACAATGTATTTGATACTATAAGGATTATAAAATTCTAAAAACATTAAACCATTGGATTTAGTTATTCGTGCAATTTCCTCCATTGCTTTTTTGATTTCCAAAACGTGAGGAAGTACTTTGAAAGAATAGACAACATCGAAGGAACAATCTTTAAAAGGTAAAGCAGTTACGTCTGCTTGTGCAATATGCAGCTTTCTTTGTACAGCATAGTGAAGCATTTCTTCTGAAAGGTCAATTCCAACTGTAAGGTCTGTATCCTTTTCTACCTCCTCTTGAAGCAATCCAGTTCCGGTACCTACCTCTAATACCTTTTTTCCTTTTACATAAGGAATTACCTTATCTATTTCAAGAGCATTTACCAAGGAAAAATAGGGAGTGGTTCTTTCGAGATCATAATCATTACTAAAAATGTTATAAAATTGTCTGATGTTTTTCATAATGCATACTTTCTCCATAAATCCAAATATTGTTCTGAAATTTTCTTTATATCGAAATTTTGTGCTGTTATTTTTGCGTTTTGTCCTATCCTCTCTCTTGCATTTTTATCTGTAACTAATAATTGAAGTAATTCAATTAGTTCATTTTCATTATTAAATATCATTCCATTAACTCCATTTTCAATAATTGATTTAACTGAAGGATCGTTAGAGGTAATTACTGCTTTACCCATTGCCATTGCTTCCAGGATTGTCAAAGGTAATCCCAATACCGTAACAGTTGATCTATATGGAAATACCAAAATATCTGTCGATTTCATATATTCCTTGATATTCTTTAAATAACCTGATAGAATTATACTCTTTTTATCTTGGGTTTTTTGTTCTAACATATTTCGAAGAGGACCTTGCCCACTGATAATAAGCTCTAAGTTTGTTGATTCGAGTTTAAGGAAAGCATTTACTAACCGATCTGGTGCTTTGTTGTAGGTCAAATGCCCATAATAACCAATTCTTATTCTCGGGGTTTTCTCAATGGGTTTGATATTATCAATCTGAGAAATTTCAATTCCTGGCGGAATATAACATACTTTATCATTAAGTATTTTGCGGTATTTTTCTTCCATATATGGACTGGTACACAAGAATTTACTAAAAAGTGGGCTAATTATTCTAAGTACATTTGAAAATTTGTTATCCATAACCGTAAATTGCTCTAAGATTAATGGAATCCGAAGAGTAAAAAGTCTATAGATTAAAAAAGAGAATACTAATAGTATCGGTTTATAAATACCTGAACCAAATATTACTAAATCAGGTCTTAACTTTAGAGTATACTTTGCAGCTCTCAACTTGAATGGTTTATTAAGTCTAATTATTTCGTATCCATGATGCAATTCGTGAGCAGGTACATTTTTTGAGAATTTCCAGGTTATTACTGTTAGATTCAGTTTTTTTCCTAAATAATTGCATAAATTGTAAACAAAGTTCAATATCCCTGAGTGGCGTTTCATGGGATAAAAGTAAGTTACAACAAAAACAACGTTTATTCTCGAATTAGCCATTTTGTCATCATAATATTAAATATATTAGGAAAGTACAAGTAGATTTTTAGAAAATACTCCAATAGTTTTTTATATTAAAGATTAAATTTAGATATTTTTAACAGCTTTTGTTAAACCTCGTGCAAAGATCGCTGCTAATATGACCTGTCCTAAAATTGTCCATATTCTATATATTATAGCTGCAAGGATCGCTGCAGATAAAGACATGTAAAAGCTTAGAAGAAGTGCAAGAACTCCTTCTCTTACGCCTATTCCACCAGGAACAAATATACTTATATATCCAATTACAAATGCTATTGATTGTATTCCTATAATCGAAGGAAAAATTGAAAAAGCTAAAGTTGGGTCATAGGATTTGATAAGTAAGAAAAATGAAGCTCCAAGAGTAATCCAGCATACCGCATATAATAGCATTATCTTAAAAGATTGATAATAACTGAAGGAAAAAGAAATAGGGTCTCTTTTTAAAACTTTTAAACCAAAATTAACTATCTTTGGATGAACCTTGGGGTGTAAGGCGATTAGACATATAGGGAGTAATATTAAACCCATGTAAATCCATTTTGGTAACTCTTTATTAGATAAGAATAATAGGGAAATTGAGAATAATATCAATGATGAAAATATTCCATATACATCATAGAACAGGATACTAATGGCAGTTTTCCTTGCTGAAATCCCCATTTTTTTTGTGAAGTATATTTTTCCAAGAGGAACCATGAATTTCCCTGGAACATATCTTCCTAAAAGAGTGACTGCTTGAATCTGAATAGCCCTTTTTAGAGGAAGTTCTGCATTAAGTTCCTTTAATACTAATTTCCATACCATTGAAGCAATTACAAAATAAATAAAAAGGAAAATAAAAGATATAACCAAATATCCAATATTGAATTTTATATTTTCCATATGGATCTTCACATCCTGCCAATTATTATATAATGCGTATCCAAGGAAAAAGAACACAAGCAGCATTATAAAAATGCCAAGAATACTCTTCCAAACCTTTGGTATATTGGTTATAACTTCAATGATTTTCATGGTAATCAGTTATTTAAGCTAATATGTATTGGGGATCGTTGGAATATTCGCCCTGTGAGATATCTAATCACTCCGAAAATTCAATGCTCCTGCCCCCCTCTAGCGACTGAATAGCTTTGAGCGCTATAGATAATGCGTAGAGAGTTTCATAAGCAAAACTCAGTGACTTCTCCCCTTTTTTTACTTTATTGAGGAAATAGTTGATCTCCATTTTCAAGGGTTCAGAGGTCTCCACAGGAATATCCCTGGTATTAGGTTCTCCGAATTTAACTATAAAATCCCCAAATGAATCGTATTCCTTTGCGTACACACTCTCATATAATTTCACCTTCTGAGTAATATAATCCAGTTCGATAAAACCATTAGTCCCGGTTACGAATAGTTGCCGCAATTTTATAGGGGTTATCCAGTTGACCTGGCAAAAAGCTCCAACACCCACATAATCCAGGAAAATATCAGCAAAATCTTCCCTCTTGCTGTTCAAAGCCTTGCCCCCGGAAGTGAATATTCGCCTTACCTTCTTGCCGAGTAAATAATTGAAAATGTCAATATCATGCACTCCGATGTCCAGAATTACATTGGCGTCTTTGATTTGCGGCGGGAAGGGACCGACTCTTCGGGCAAGTAAAGAAGTAACAGTGCCAACTTCCCCATTGTCAAGCATAGTCTTGAGTTTCTGAATGGCAGGATTGAACCTTTCTATATGCCCCACAAAAACAAATACTCCTTGCTCTTTTGCGGTTTTTAATATTTCCTCTCCCCCATCAACCGTGTCGGCAATCGGCTTTTCTATCAATATGTCAATTCCACGTGAAATACAGTCAAGCGCGATTTGCTTGTGAAGGGAGGTCGGCGCAGCTATAGTTATCGCTTGTATATCTTCACTCTCAAGCATGTCATGATAATCTCTGTAATATTTCGCTGAATATTTATTTGCGATCTCCGTACCCCTTTCTTCGTCAGGGTCTGCCACTCCTGCCAGGTTAATTCCGTCCAGCTCGGAATAAACCCGCGCGTGATGCCTCCCCATGTTCCCTACACCTATTACTGCTGCGTTCAGTTTGATTACCTCTCCTTCAGTTATGCTGTCATTTATTGTAAAATTTCTTTAGCTTTAATAGAACACTCACAATCTTCCTGCTTGGATATTTACGAACAAACTTGTCCTTCCGGCGAAATTCAGGGTAGTGTTCGAAGAAATACTCAATGACCTTATCATTGAACTTCGATAGGCATGCGGTCTCACCAAGCCCATATTTTCTCTCTGTACGGTTTCTCAAAATAAGAATAGGCACATCGAGAAAGTAAGTCTCCTCCTGTAAACCACCACCATCAGATATAACAAATTCACTCTGGCTTACCATCTTCATAAAGGTCAGGTAGTCTTTATAACCCGTGGTTTCAATATTTGGGTTATTCTTTATGGAATCATATAGTCCAGTGTTCTTTAGCTGCTGCTCACTTGTCTTATGAAGAATGTAAATGACCTTCTTGATTTTTGAAGCCCTTTGCACAACCTCAACCGCTTTTTTGAACCTTCTCGGATTATAAATCGTTTCCTGCCTGTGAATCGCCGCAATGATATAGTCCGCTTTTTTGCTGTCTGGATCGAGAAAGTGAGCTAAAATATCATAAACGGTGTTTTGCCCGGTGTGAAATTTCAATCCGCTAAAATGCCTGAGATTTTCCAGAGCGTAATCTGTGGGAGCAAATAGAATATTCGATAAAACTGATACTACATATCGAATAAGCTCTTCAGGAAAAGGATCGAGAAGACCATAAGAACGCAGTCCCGCTTCGATATGAGCAACCTTCATCCTGAATAACTTCCCTATGATACACCCCATGAAAGTAGATATCGTGTCTCCCTGTATGATCATGAAATCTTCATTTTTGAATAATGCCCTGTTAGTGAACACCCGAACGAGACACTTAAAGAACCAGATAGGTATCTCTGAAGGGGAACCGAGGTCTTTTTTACGCTTCGACAAGTAAAGGTCCGGTTTTTTTAAACCGAAAACCTTCTCCAATTCCGCGTTCATTTTTGGGTGCTGGTTCGTTTGAACGTACTTGTACGGAATGTTCAAACGGTCCATTTCCTTCATCACCGAAGCAACTTTGATAACTTGCCCTTTTGTTCCTAATAATACGATCATAATAATAATGCCTATTTTACAGAATTCTATAAAGCAGAAAATGAAAAATAATTATAACAATTAATTGATTTTTGTCAAGTATAATAATGGTTAGATGAATAGGAAAATATCTAAAAATGCTATACTTGGGGATTCTGGCTCTTGACGTTATTTATGTGGATTTCTCTCCCTCCTGATCATTCTTAATTCATCTTTAATGCCTACGACAGCTTCTCCGAGGAAACCCAGAATGAAAGCGAGAAATCCACTCAATCCAAGGAATATGACAAGGTATAGAATGGGTCGGTAACCTCTAAGCAGCACATACCTAAGGTATAGAGCAATAATGCCAACAACAAAAGCCAGAAAGATTAAAATACCGCCAATGAAACCGAAATACAACATGGGTTTTTTCATGTAAGTTATTTGGAATTTAACCGCCACCAGGTCCAATAAACCAACGAGTATTCTCCCCAATCCTCCGTATTTCTCCTCGCCATATTTCCTCGGCTGGAGATCAACTTTCAACTCTGTTACCTTGTAGCCGTTGTTTACCGCGAATGCAACTATATATCGGTGCCAGTCTTTTCTGAGAGCGAAATCATCCAGAACCTCCCTGCGCAACACTTTGATAGAATTCTGGTCATGTATCGGTAATTTAAACAACCATCTGGATAAACTGTTGTAAATCGATGATATGATTCTCTTTTTGTATTTTCCCTGTTTCCAGCCTGTAACCATATCGTAACCTTCAGAAAGCTTCTCTACCAGTCTGACGATATCAGAGGGAAGGTATTGTAAGTCAGCATCAAAGATGACGAGGATATCACCATCCGCAATTTCGCTGCCGGTAACGAAAGCCTCGGTTTTTCCGGAATTCCGCCTGAGTTTACCTACCTTTAAAAAGCCGTATTTTTCCTTTAAGTCTATTGCCGCACGGTAAGTGTTGTCAGTACTGCCATCATCAACAATGATAACCTCAGTTTCAAATGGCGCGCTCCGTATCATCTTGTCCAATTCAACCAGAAGTATCGGAATGCTTTCCTCTTCGTTATAAGCCGGTACTATAACTGATACTTTGTCCATGTTTCTAACCTTTTCTCCTAATATCCATACTCGTAACTTTTAACTAAACTATTGATATAGCAACAAAATATACTATTCCCGAATTAAGACAATACTTTTTCCGGTCAAACCTGCCTTTTTAGTAATGCAATCTCTATATTTCTGATAATCCTCTGCTGTGCCTTGCCGCCTTTTTAACTCGAAAGTATCCTCAAAAATAACAATATTGAGTTCTCCCCTCTCATTCGAAACCTCATCAATATAAGGGTTTCTCCTTACATCGATCTTAGCGCGATAATCAGCAAGATCAGACCTGTATTCTATAGCGTCTGGTTTGTAGTAAACCTCATAACCTGCTGGTAAAACTATCTGGACCGATTTTTTGTACTGACCGAATTTTTTAATGAAAAATTGGTAACTTTTACCTTCTCTACCAACCTCGTAAGCGGAGTAATTGACCCCTGGTAAATCCAGAAGCATATAGTCATCGCCGGCTTTCAGCGCATAATTATCAATTCTGTAGTTGAAATTGAAATAAACCGGAATCTTCAGATCATCCAGTATCGGAAACGCAAAGTTTTCAACTATCGCATTTGGATGGATCTCGTGAACCATCTCCTCAACGAAATTATAGATTTCTTCGTCGTTCAGGTCTTTGTATCGCCTGAATTGAATAGCGTCTGTTCCGCTTAACTCCAGCGTTTCATTGATCCGGAGATTACCTTCAATATCAAGTATAGCCTTCAGCGTGCGTTTTTCCCCTTCCTCTTCTACAGGAGAGCCGGGAATCAGTATAGGTTC
Source organism: bacterium (assembly GCA_016935765.1). Taxonomy (GTDB): domain Bacteria; phylum UBP14; class UBA6098; order JAFGQG01; family JAFGQG01; genus JAFGQG01. The sequence continues at coordinate 10,745 of JAFGQG010000043.1, read as the reverse complement.
CCTTCCATACTCATTTATTCGAAGCCCTCCAACTTGCTGATACTCTTGTGGAATAACACCAAACGGGATCCTGTCCTCGAAAGGCGCAAGATAAATAATGCTTTCTTCTGTCCGAATGCGTAGGATCACCTCTGAAAATTGCCTCAATGTCAGGTAAAACCAACCAATCCTGCCATCTATTGACGTAACTTGATCTCCAGATGGACCGATTAATGGATTGCGATAAACCATATCCACTGGCGTATTTCTACTCTGGATAAAAACCAACTCTACTGGAATATCCAAGTACTTGTATAATCCATAAAGGAAAAACGGTTTACCAAGGTAGTTACCAGATTTATTCTTAAATATTTGGGACAGGCTTTTTGGCGTGTATGAATAATCAGGGATGTTTACATCCTTAAATTTAATTTCCTTAATGACGTAGTTATATATCTCTAAAAGAGTATCTGCTTTATTCTTAAGTATTACATTAAGTAAATCTTTTATATCATTGGTATATATTATGCTATCCAAAATAGATTTATAATATTCTCCAAATCCTTTACCTCCATCAAAACCACCGATCACCGATGGACAAAAATATAGCTTAGGCGGAATGAATGGCTCATCCTCTATCCTGTCCTGGTTAACTACAACCAGATTATAAATGTCATATTCAATTAATCCTTCTGATGACTTTCGATTTCTCTTCTCGATTCCATCCCTTTTCACTTTTACCGTCCTGATAGGCTGATCCGGCTTCAAGTTATCTGAATAGTCAATATCATCAATATAAACAGTGACTTTTGCAGTATCTATATAAAAGTATGGTGAATCATACTCCCAATTCCTGACACTATATTTGAATTCCCATCCGCTAGGCAGTCTGACTTTTACTACCTTCTTCTTCAGCGGTTCATTTTCCCGAAAATATTCGTGAACGAAGAATGGGCTGGTGAGTGATATTCGAGGATAATAATGTACTATCTCATAGTCTATGACTGAACCGATCCCGGTTCCCCGCAATGCTATCTTCTTCCTGTGGAGATTATCGTATTCCGGTATGTCGTAATTTATCGCCTCATCTTTTATAGCGGATTCGCGAATGTACTCCACCATACCTTCCTCGTCGATCACTCTCGCAAAGTTGAGTTTCACATTCTCATCATTTGATAGGAAATAAAATACTTTGTTTGAGATGCCTATACCCACGTCATTTAAAATTTTTTGAACCTTCCTGGTCCTTTTATACCATGTAAAATCAACGGGATTTATAGTGTATTCAACCTCTTCATATAAGTTAATGTAGGGTATATCTGATTCGATTTCCTCATCTCTCGAACGTTTCCACAGGTTGAATATCAGAGTATCATTCAGGTCTTTTATCGATGCCGTTTCCGGAGTTTCCTCAATTTGTATTTTATTAACGTCGTCTTTATTCAGGTCTAATAACTCACCGGAAAATAATTCGAACTCTATGATGCCGTTTTCGATACTGAGAAGTCTCCCATCATATTCTTCACCACTATTAAGGTAAATGATATCCGCCGCGCAGATGTTTACCAAAACCAAAATGATAAATAGCGTTTTTAGAATCATTCTCATATCAGATATTCCTTTGGAGAATTATCCTGTTCCTTGAATATTCAGTTATTTTATTAAGGAAATCCTTATAGTTTTCATAATCATTAACCGGCACAATTCGTTTTGTTCTTTCATAGGAATCATCGAAAAATATGGTGTTGTTTTTGACCCGGTATTCAGCGAAGTAACTTCCATAAGGTGAATTCAAGCTGACTTTCGAGGGAATGTATTTGACTGTAAATCCTTGTGGGATTTTGACTTCAGCGCTATGGGACACGCAGTAGGAAGTCTCATATACGATATCGAAGTTCCGATCCTGGTAGGTTACCTCATCAAAAGTGTATCTTCGAAGATCGGGTATTCGAAATATCACCAGGTCCTTCGCGAAAAAGGGCAGCTCATCTATCTTATATTTCCAGGAGAGACCGAACTGTTTATCCAGGTCATCGGGATTCTCGATAGCGTATTCGATCAATTCAGTGCTGGGATAATCTTCGGATATCATGTTGTTTATTTGATCTTCCCACTCAGCTTCGGGTATACCAGCCCAGAATCCCCTGATCCAGGCTTCCCAGTCCCCCGTGTAATTGCTTTTATACTCGACAAAAGCTTCTCCATTCTCTTCAAGTTTCACGTTAATTATATATTTCCGCATGTTAGCGGAAGGCGGAGGGATTGGAGTTTGGTGGATCTCCCGTAAAATTGAGTTAATTACCAGAGTGCCATGGTCGTTCCCGTTGAAGTAGGGAAACCTGTGATCGGAAGATGTAGGGTCCAGGTAGAAGGTACTATCGCCCAGGTGTACTTCCGTTATAGCATGGTTGCAGTAAATATTGGGAATATTCCAGGGCGGTGAACCGTCGTCGTTCGTTAAAAGACCGACAGGATAGGCTTCAACACCTATCACCTTTAGCATTGTTGAAAAGAGCGTGCTTTTATCGATGCAGTCGCCAAACTTGTTTTCAAGGGTGATGCCTGCTGCATGACCACACATTCCCGTGGCTATGCCCCCTTTTATAGATACGTATCGAATATTCCTTTGTATCCAGTGGTAAAGCGCGGCGATTTTATCCTCAATTTGCTCCTTATGGTTTGTTAGTTTCTGGACCATTTGCTCGATTTCGGGGGTGACCTCCATTCTTCTCAGGGTCATACTGCTCTCCCAATCATAAAGGTAATCCCAGTTCTTGAAGAGAGTCGTATAAATGCCCGGCGCTACGTCGATATAACCAGGCATGTAATCCTCCTCGACAAGGGGCTGAACATTTCTCAATTCCCAAATGTACCTCTTTGCATCCCCAATAGTTGATACGCTTTTCTCATAAAATGGTCCGGGAATATTCCTGCTGTAATGGTTTAATTCCAGTCCATCTGGTATCTCCACAACAAACCTCGATATGACAACAGGTTCTGAAGATTGAAAATGAAATGAAGGCTCGAAAATGCTCTTATCGTAAGGATTATATTCTTCACGTTTGTAGACATACTCAATAATATCGCCAACCTGCACGTCAGGTAAGGAAAATGCCAGGTATTTCTCGCGCCCCATGTGAACCAAACCCTCGACCGGGACCACAATTTTAACATTGTTGGATTCCAGTAAGTGCACGGTGCCATCCGGTTTTATATTCCTTGCGCCTAATATTTTAACTCGTGACCTTCCTTCTTCAAAATAAAGCGAGCTTTCCCCCCAATCAAGATTATCCGGTTTTAGAATCTTACCTATAAAATGATATTGATAGCTTCTTGTGCTATCAGAATGAAGAATATCCGTGCCTTCATCCAGGATGATTAAACCACCAGCATTCAGGAACCTGGGGTTTGACATTCGTACGTTTTCCTTTATCGTTCCTAAATCCCAATAGGAAGGCTCTTCATCAGTGAAAAAATCGCCCTGCTCTATGAATAATATGTCCTCAATATCGTTTTTTCGATATACATCGCCACTTTCCAGAAGGAAAAGCGAATCGATATAGCTTGTAATTGAACTTGAAACGGAACTGCCGTCATTGAATGTGATCCGTTCACAGAATGAGAGGGAAAACATTAGTAACAGGATAATAAAGAAAATTGTTTTTTTCATTATTGTGATTGCGTAATAAAAAGAAGTGTAATCAGCTGGAGTAATTTTCTAGATGCTTTCTACACTATTTTTTTCAGCGGCTTTCTCGTCGGTCGTTCCTTCTGCCTCATCGGTCGCGGATTCTTCTTCATTGACCACTTTTGGAGTGAATGTCAGCCTCTTTTTTTCTTTGTCGTGATCCACAACGACAAGCCTTTCCCAGGGTATATCTCCGGTAAGAAGTTTCTCTGAAAGGACATTTTCAATATATTCCTGGATAGTGCGCCTCAATGGTCTTGCTCCCAGGTTGGCATCGAACCCCTTCTTCGCAATCCAGGTCTGTGCTTCGGGAGTTAACTCGAGAACTACGTTCTTGTGGCTTATCCTTTCATTCACTTCCTTTATCTGGATATCAACTATCTTCGTGATTTCCTGAAGACCGAGGGGCTTAAACACAATAACCTTGTCTATTCTATTCAGCAATTCCGGCTGCATTACCCTTTTTACCTCGTTTTTCAAGCTGGTTTCAAGCTCGGAGAACTCGGTGCCGGAGTCTGATTCCGAAAAGCCCATCTTTACCGCTTGAGATTGTTTGGTTCCAATGTTCGAAGTCATTATTACGATTGTATTACGGAAATTCACTTTTCTGCCGAAGCTATCGGTTAAAACGCCATCTTCAAGGATTTGGAGAAGCAGGTTGTAAACCTCGGGATGCGCTTTTTCGATTTCATCGAACAGTACGATGGAGTAGGGATGCCGCCGAACAGGCTCCGTTAATTGACCCCCCTCTTCATATCCAACATAACCGGGTGGAGCCCCGATCAGCCGGGAAGTCGAGAACTTCTCCATATATTCCGACATGTCTATTTTTACTAACGCATCCTCGTTACCAAACAGGTACCTCGTTAATACACGCGCCATTTCAGTCTTACCGACACCGGTCGGACCCAGGAATAAAAATGTGCCTATCGGTTTGCGCGGATTGGAAATACCGGCTTTCGACCTCCTGATGGTCTGAGATAGAACACGAATGGCTTCCTCCTGACCAACTAAATCACTAGAAAGGTGTTTCTCCATTTCAAGAAGCCTGGTTGCATCATCCTTGTTCAATTCCTTAAGAGGTATCCCTGTTATCTTGGAGACCACCTTTACAACATGTTCCCTCTTGACTTTAGGTTTATGTTCATTTATTTCCTTTTCCCACTCCGCTTCAGCTTCTTCAAGGCTGCTGGAAAGCTTCTTGATATCATCGCGGACACCTGCTGCAAGCTCAAATTTCTGTGATTTAATGGCGTCCTTCTTCTCTTTGTCCTTCAGGGCTAATTCTCTTTCTATTTCAATAAGCTGTATAGGCTTAACATACTCAGCGAGGTGAACCATCGCACCAGCTTCGTCTATAAGGTCTATCGCTTTGTCGGGCTGAAAGTGTTCCGGAATATACCTGTCAGATAAAGTCACAGCGCTTTCTATGGCTTCATCAGTTATCTCTACACTGTGATGTTCCTCGTATCTCTTACGCAACCCCCTGAGAATCTTTATGGTATCCTGAAAAATCGGTGGATCAACAATAATTGTCTGGAACCTTCTCTCTAAAGCGCCATCCTTTTCGATGTACTTTCTGTACTCTGCCATCGTTGTTGCCCCAATACACTGCATTTCACCGTTCGCTAACGCCGGTTTGAATATATTGGAGGCGTCAAGGGCTCCTTCAGCTCCGCCAGCGCCAACTATAGTGTGGATCTCGTCTATGAAAACAACGATGTTCCTGTCCTTGGTGATCTCATTCATTATCGCTTTTATTCTCTCCTCAAATTGCCCCCGATATTTTGTGCCAGCAACCAGACCGGTTAGGTCAAGAGCAATTACCTGCTTATCCTGAAGGAGGTACGATACCTTCTTATCGGCTATTCGCTGCGCTAATCCTTCCACTATTGCGGTTTTACCCACGCCAGGCTCACCCATCAGGACAGGATTGTTTTTCTTCCTGCGAGTAAGGATCTGTTCCATTCTTTCTATCTCCTGCTTTCTGCCTATTACCGGATCCAGTTCACCCTTTGTGGCTAATTCGGTAAGATTGCGCCCAAAATGCCGAAGCATTGGAACTCTTTTTCCCTTTTTACCATATTTACTCGATTCCTGGTCGGGTTTGCCCTTCTTACTGGCTGTCATACCCTCCAGCTCCTGGAAAGCATCCTCATAAGTAATATTATACATGAAAAGGACTTGAGCAGCTAAGCTTTTGCTTTCCTTCAACATAGCTAAAAGAAGATGCTCTGTTCCTATTTTCTTCGAATTCAAATTCCGCGCTTCGATCGAAGCTTGTTCAATAGCTTTGTTTGCCCTGGTTGTCATTATGATATGACCAGGGAAATATGTATGGATTTCTCCAATATCAAGCATCTCTTCAATCGTGTCCTTGATGCTGATTAAATTAACACCGAATTCCTCCATGAGTTCAGCAGCTTTTGAATCCCTTTCCGCTATTATCCCCAGAAGAAGGTGTTCCGTTCCTATATAGTTATGACCTAACCTCGCCGCTTCCTCCCTCGCATGTTGAAGTACCCGTTTAAAATTTGGAGAATAGGCTCCATTCATCTTCGATGTCCTCCTGAATAAACATAATACAAATAAAACACTATTTCGAATTTTCTGGTTTGCATTCTAATCTATGCTCCGGTTTTATCCGAAAACATCTTTTTCATTGCATTTGCAAACCTTAACCATCTTGCCCTTGAACCTTAGTGAGTCTTTTTCGCCAAAAGTGTAAGCTTTCACTAATTTGATAACTTGAATTCCTTCACCACATTTGGGACAAATCTCAAGTCTTGGTCCGGTGCCCTTGGCTACCTTGTCAGCAAATGAACGCTTTTTCCTTGCCATCTCTTCTCCTGTATCTTTTTAAGTTTCAGTGTATCCTTAAACAAAAAATATATCTTAATATATCAAAAATAAAGATTTAGTCAACACTTTTATAATAATAATATAATATATCGTTCAAATAATGAAACGGATTGAAAATTGTCCTACTTAATCTCTTATTATGTTTTGAATATTCCTCCACCACTAGGTTTCGGTTTTGCCAGCCATAACACCTTGTATGCATCGTTCGATATTTCAACTTCTTTATTCGGCAATCGATATTCGATATTCTTAATTCAATCAGTATCGAATTCCCCCTCCCCCGTTTCTTCCTTTGCTTGCTTTCTCTTCTTCAGGTAATCTCTCAGCAGATCATAATAATAATTAAAATCGACAACCAGTCTAACAAGGTATTCCCTCTTAGTTTCGCTCTTATCAGTTATCTCACCATCACCATTATTATCCTCATATCTTTGATTATACCTGAACCCTACTTTAACGGATCTGTGCGGGATAAGGTTGACTCGAAAACCAAAACCGGAGCCGTTCGTTTTTAAAGCAAAAACATCCTGCACATGGTCTTGCTCAATAAAGAAATATAAATCCTGGATATAAGGGACTTTTTTCAGCTTAACTTTAATATCCCCAAAAAAACTTTTGTCGATGTCATCTCCCCTTTCAACTTGCCTGTACTTACTTGAGATCGTGAAGGCATTAGGTACATAAAACAATAATCGGTTGTTCCAACCGTAAAGATATTTATCTATATCGTTCAGTCTTTCCCTGCTCGACATCAGAACAAGGCTGCTATCATCGTCCATAACCCATACTGCCTTATCCCTTTCATAGTACCTATCAAAAAGCGAAGACTGGAATCTCTTGGTTTGAAATTCAAGACCTGCGCCAAACCTGAAGTAAACAAAATTGAAGTAAAAATTTGGCATGGTTAATCCAAGTCCTCCGCTTGATAATGCGCTTAACTCACCATAAATATCTGTTTTGAAATATTTCCTTTTTATCAGGTTCTGGGAAAAATCAACACTTACTCCATGAATATTCTTGTACTTGGCGCTCTTCAAGGAATAAGGATCGTTCAATACGATTATGGAATCACTGCGATGATTCTTTATATCAGGCTGCGGGTCAACGAAGTCAGGATAGGAATCATTATCATCATCCCCAATGTCCACATATTGGTTAATATCACCCATATACGATAGCCCTACTCTTAATCTATCGCTGCTGTCCCAGGCGACCCTGCCCCCGAGTACTGTGGTTCCCCAAATTCTATTCATAATCAAATACAGAGCATATTTGTTTAACTTAAGCTTGAACTCCAAACCAGCTTTCCTCTCGAAGGGGAAATTAGCGCTGTTCGTGTAATTAGAAGTCAGTAAACCGTAACCGAAACTTACCTTTTCAATATTACCACCCTTCAGAAAAACTGTTTCGTTTCTATCCCCATACTGCAGGAAATTTATCTTGTTAACTGCATCACTCCACTCATCCCAATCCTCGGTACGAAAATGATTTTTTTCATCAAAAGCGAAGAAAACATCATATACAAGCGTAAATTTCTTTATGTAAATATTGTACTCAAAACCGATAAGATTGTATTTTTCTTCCTGGTAAGTTGCAGTTCCACCGGTACCCTTAAATCTCGATCTGAACCATTTTTCTTTCTTCACCAATGACGGCAACCGCAGTTCGATGCCTTCATCGTCGATATAGGTTCCTGATAATAATTCCCTTACGTAATCGAAATCCTTTTTCCATGTCGATATCATGGACGTTGCTTTCTTAGGAATTTCTGTAACCTGGTCGGTCTTAATATAGAAAGCCTCTCCTGCCTGCAGTTTTGTCGTTTCGCCTTGCTTTAGTATGCTAATAGGTTCACCGGATAAAGCCATTATTATTACTGTATCCTCTGCTAACTGGTTTATTCTATACAACCCGCCTGCCAGGTTAAAGGAACAATCCCCTACTTTACAAGTTATCACCGGCTTCCCAGTTTCCCCCTGATTCTGGAAAACGATCAAGCCCCGTATATGATCTAAGGTATATACAGATTCCTGACTATTGATTTTAACTGAAGAATTTCCTTCTATACCCATCAGATTCCCAGGAGAGATAGTAGCAATAGCTAAACCTTTGTTATTTACATCGATATTAAATTTGTGAGGCATTGTCGTGAATACCCCCGATTCATCTTCTTTGATTAGTTCGACCAGTTTACCATCCTTTTCGGAAGTAATACTTGCTTTCTTACTGTAAACAAGATGGTTAATCCAGAGTTCCGATGTGTTCAGAGTATCTGAATAAAGACTGTTGAATAAAACTAAGAAGAAAATTATAGTAAAGAACGAAATAGGGAGGTTTTTTCTCATGGTCTTTCTCGTTAATATTTATCTTTATAGAGTTTATCGTGAACATCCATTTTAGTCTCACCGACCGGTGTTTTTTATTTCCTATTACTGGTCCAGAATTAAATATTATTCGGTTTCTTCTTCGGGTTTAGTGATATCTATATTAGCTTGAAAGCTTCTTTCGTTTATTTTATCGCCCATTCTCCATGTGACTTCCCAGGTTTTTTCTCCTTTTTCATTATAAAATATCTCAAGTCCGTTTTTAACGTCATCCTCATATCCGCATTCATACTTGATAATGCCATTTTCATAATAATTCATTTTTTTTCCGTTTATTTTGCCGTGGTCGTAATCTATCGATTCTTCTTTATTACCGTTATTATAATATATTGTTGATTTACCGTGAAGTGTGCCATAATCGAATGAGATCTCGTATTCTTTATTTCCGTTCTGATACCATTTTGTCTTTTTGCCATGGAGAACATCATTTCTGAGTTCCTCTTCGTATTCCATTTGTCCATTTGGATACCAGGAGATTGACGGTCCATATCTCAATCCGTCTCGAAAGTTGACTTCCTTAAGTTTTTGCCCATTTTCGTCCCATTCTATCGAGACGCCATGGGGTTTTGTATGCCCATTATATTCGAGCATTTTCTTTTTTACGTTAGGTTCCCAGTAATCGAGCATCATTTTAATAACGCCATCTTCATATACGTAAAACTTCTTCGGTTCCCCGTCTTCAAACCTTTCGATAACCTCCGATACTACGAATTTTTCAGAGGGCGCGCTGGATGTATCTTCTTCAATATCGGGTAAATCCGATGAGTTTGATGCTTGATTCAAGTCTTTTTTAGTTTCTTTTTGGGTTCCAGATCCATCTTTTTTCCCACAGTTTAAGCATATCGTTATAGGAATCGAAATTGAAATAATGATTAATAATTTAATTAAGTACTTCATTTGTTTTTGCATATTGAATCCTTATATTAGTTTTGCGTAATATTATTTAAATCTTGCTTTAAAATGTAAAACAATTTTCAAAAGATTTTTCAATTTCTTGTATAAATATATTACAAATCTGGTAAAAACAAAACAAATATTTGTAATATTCGCAAAAACTCAAGTAAAAATTAAAAATACTTATTTTGGGATGAAAGGGCTTTCTGGATTTGATTACTAACTTGTTTTCCCAAATAAAAAAAGCACACATTTTCTTAATGTGTGCTTTTTTATGAAAGTGTATTGATTGTATTTTACAGCTGAGAATTAATTTTGTTGTGGTAATGGTGGTGGTCCACCACAAGGGCAACCAGGTGCGCAGGCACCCATATGATCACATTCGTGATTTCGTAGATGGGCTTCCGCTGCTGCAGCTCCAACTTCTATAGTATGACAATTATCCCAGTTACCTGGCGGGTAATGGCAGAGTATTACTTTTCCATTTTCGCCACCAACTCCACCAGCCATAATAAAATAAGCTGAGGCACCAACCACTAAAACAGCCAACATAATGATAATAGCTTTTTTCATTTTCTCTTACCTCCGTGAATTTGACTTTTTCATAATTTACTTTCCTGATTTCCTTATACATATTAAAAACAAAATCAACTACTCTTGTCTTTTCACACCTCCTTTATTAAAGAACTGCTCCAATATTATAATAAAAAATACCTATTGTCAACCTAAAGTAATTATTATTAATTAAGTATATATTGAGTAATAAAAATTACCAGGTATGCAATTAAGTGTTCGCAATGCCTTATTACTCCTTTATTTATGAATTTTCATATTTAGAGAATTGATTATATTAAATATTGGTTTAGAATGCCTATTAATAAGTCATAGGAAGATTATAATTATTTCGATATACTTGCTATTAATTTATTAAAGCAGGT